>JAPPFQ010000355.1 GCA_028875135.1 Acidobacteriota bacterium | reverse complement strand
ACCCGGGCACAGGAAAGGGTTCTCGACGAGATGGCCGAGGACATGCGCCAAACCACTCCCATGAATCGCCTCCTGCAGGGGGACGTGGGTTGCGGCAAGACCGTTGTGGCCCTGCAGGCCAGCGCCATGGCCATGGAGAATGGAGCCCAGGTGGCCTTCATGGCGCCCACCGAGATCCTGGCCGAGCAACACCACCACTACGCCGGACGCCTGTTCGCCGAGAGCGGCTACCGCATCGGATTGCTGACCGGTGGGCTGAAGAAGGCGGAGCGGAACCTCCTGCTGGAAGAGTTGTCCAAGGGGAGACTCCAGCTCCTGATCGGCACCCATGCCCTGCTGGAACCGGACGTCTCCTTCCGGAAGCTGGGACTGGCCATCATCGACGAACAGCACCGATTCGGCGTCCGCCAACGCTTCAACCTCATGCAGAAGGGAGTGCATCCCCATACCCTGGTGATGACGGCCACGCCGATCCCCCGGACTCTCTCCATGACTTTGTACGGCGATCTGGACGTTTCCGTCATCGACGAAATGCCTCCCGACCGCAGTCCGGTCAAGACCCACCTGCTGGACGACCTCAAACGGTCTCGCGCCTACCGCTTCATTGCCGACCAGGTCCGAGCGGGCAGACAGGTCTACGTGCTCTGTCCCCTGATCGAGGAGTCGGAGAGGCTGGACCTGCGGCCGGCGCGGAAGATCTTCGAGCACCTGCAGCGCGAGGTCTTCCCCGACTTCCGGGTCGAACTGCTCCACGGCCGGCTCAAGAGCGTGGAAAAGGAGGCCGTCATGCAACGCTTCGCCGGCGGCCAAACCGACATCCTGGTTTCGACAACCGTGATCGAGGTCGGCATGGACGTTGCCAACGCCACCGTGATGCTCATCGAGCACGCCGAGCGCTTCGGCCTGGCGCAGTTGCACCAGCTCCGCGGCCGGGTAGGAAGGGGGCGGGAGCCGTCCTACTGCCTGCTGATGCAGGGTTCCGGGACGATCGGCCCGGAAGCGGCCCAAAGACTGAACTGCCTGAGGGAAACCACCGACGGGTTCGTCATTGCCGAGAAGGATCTGGAGATTCGGGGCCCCGGGGAGTTTTTCGGCGCCCGGCAGTCGGGTCTTCCCACCCTGCGGGTGGCTCACCTGCTGCGCGACCGCCGCATTCTGGAGACCGCCCGCAGTGAGGCGGCCTACCTGGTGGAAAACTTCGAATCGCAAGCATCCATGGGCCAATGGGCCGCCGGCCTGAGCTCCCACTGGCAAGCTCGCTACGGCCTTGTTGGGGTTGGGTAAGATCCGTCCCAGGTCGGAACTCTCCGGACTGCCGGAGAAACGGCTCATTTTGGCAGAGGAGCGTAGCACCCATGGTTCGGGTCATCGCCGGCAAGTTCAAGCACCAGCGCCTGACCACCCTGCGAGGTTCAGAGACGCGGCCGACTTCCGACAAGTTGAAGGAGACCCTGTTCAACCTGATCCGGGAGGAGGTGGAGGAGTCCGTCTTCCTGGACTGTTTTTCGGGGAGCGGCAGTGTCGGTATCGAGGCGTTGAGCCGAGGAGCCCGGGACGTCACCCTGATCGAGTGTGCGCCTCGGGCGGTGCAGGTGATCGAGCGCAACCTGAAAACCCTCTCCCCCGCCCCGCCCGACCGGGTCACGCTGCTGACTCAGCCGGTCCAGGTTTCCCTTCGAATCCTGCAGCGTCGAATGTGCAAGTTTGGTATAGTCTTCATCGATCCGCCCTACGACGCCGTGCAACACTATCCCCGGACCCTGGAACAGATTCATCGCTGCCAAATTCTCGCTCCTCGAGCCTGTGTCATCCTCGAGCATTCCAAGTGGCTGACCCTGCAGCCCCGATACCACGATTTGAGCCGGGTGCGCCAGGTCGGGCACGGGGACAGCCATCTCAGCCTCTATCGTGGGACTTGAATCGAGCCGGCGACACCGAATTGAAACAGCCGAGGCTCCCGGCCGCCTCCCGACCCGAGGTTGCTGCCCGTATCCATGAAAAAGCGCCATAGAGATCATCGAGTTGGAGACCGTCCATGAAAAAGATCGCCCTCTATCCGGGGTCCTTCGATCCGCTCACCAACGGGCATCTCGACATCATCCACCGGGCCTCCCGCCTGTTCGACGAGGTCATCGTGGCCATCCTGATCAACAGCGAAAAATCCCCGTTGTTCTCAGCCGATGAGCGGTCGACCATGATCCGGACCTCCCTGGGAAGAGACTACCCCAACGTGCGCGTGGACACGTTTGAGGGCCTGCTGGTCGACTACGCCCTGCAACAGCAGGCCCGGGTCATTGTCCGAGGCATCCGGGCGGTATCCGACTACGAGTACGAACTGCAGATGGCCCTGATGAATCGGCGCCTGGAGCCTCGGATCGAAACGGTCTTCATGATGCCGTCCGAGGCCTATAGCTACCTGAGCTCTCGACTGGTCAGGGAAGTCTGCCAATTCGGGGGGGCAATCTCCGGGCTGGTTCCCCGCAACGTGGAGGACCGGCTTCTGAAAAAGATCGCCTCAATGGGCCGGGAAGGTCAGGCGGCCGCCGCCAACAATCCCGACTCATGAGACTCTCACGGCGCGTCGGACGCATTTCGATGAGCTCGACGGCGGCCGTTTTCGCGGCCGCGGCCCAGCTCAAGGCTCAGGGCGAGGACGTGGTGGACCTGAGCGCCGGCGAGCCCGACTTTCCCACCCCGGGCCACGTCAAGCAGGCTGCCTTCCAGGCCATCCGGGACAACTTCACCCGCTACACCCCCACCGACGGCATTCCCCAGCTCAAGGAAGCCATCGTGCGGCGGCACGCCCGCGACTTCCGGTCCGACTATTCCACCCGGGAAGTCCTGGTCACCGTCGGGGGAAAGCACGCCATCTTCAACCTGACCAGCGCCCTGCTGCAACCCGGCGACGAGGTGGTGATCCCTGTCCCCTACTGGGTCACCTTCAAGGAGGCGGTCCACTACGCCGGCGCCTCCTGCCGGTTCGTCCCCACCTCGGAATCCGACAATTTCCGCCTCACCGCCGATCAGGTCGAGGCAGCGGTCTCTCCACGAACCCGACTGGTCCTGTTGAATTCACCCAACAACCCCAGCGGGGCAGTCATTCGGGAAGAGGAAATGCGGAAGATCGCGGAACTGGCCCGCCGGCGGGACCTCCTGGTGCTGACCGACGAGTGTTACTGCCACTTCCACTATGAGGGTTCGACACCCTTTTCGCTGGCCTCGCTGGGAGAAGAGAACAGGGACCACGTGGCAGTGGTGGGGTCAGTATCCAAGACCTACGCCATGACGGGCTGGAGAGTGGGATTCTGCCTGGGACCCGAGCCTCTCATCCGGGCCATGCTCAAGATCCAGAGCCACTGCACCTCCAACGCCAACTCCATCGCCCAGAAGGCGGCCGCGGCGGCCCTCGGCGGCCCTCAGGACTCCATTCAAGACATGCTGAGGGAGTATGAGCGCCGCCGCCGGTTCATCGTCGAGGCGCTCAACTCCATTGACGGGATCTCCTGCAACCGGCCCGACGGCGCCTTTTATGTCTATCCCAACCTGCGGGGTCTCCTCGACGCCCGCCGCGTGGAGAACCCCGCCGACCTGGCGCTGCAACTCCTGCATGAAGCCCGGGTAGCCGTAGTGCCCGGGGAAGGCTTCGGCACCCGGGACCACATCCGTATTTCCTACGCCACTTCCATGGAGCAACTGGAGAAGGGCGCCGACCGCCTGATCCGGTTCCTCGGGAAGGATTAGCCCTGGTGTCTCACCCGGTCGGTTTTTTCCAACGTTCTTCCCCCTGTCGCTGCAAGCGGTCCAGAGCTTCCTGCATTTCCTGGTGCTTTCGGCGAATCTCCTCCCCGTCGGCCCGGCGCGAAACGTAAATCGGGGCGGCCTTGAGGATCAAGGCCCGTGAAAAGGGCAGCGGTATCTGGGATCCGTCCCAGTTGTCGAGCTCGATCTTGCGCTGAAGCGCGATATGGAAGCAGAAAATGGCGGCGCCGCTCCTGCGGGCCAGCAGGACCGGTCCGATCTTGGCATTGAAGCGGGGACCGCGGGGGCCGTCCACCGTGAAGGCCACGTCGTTGCCCTGCTTCAACTCCCCGGACATTTCGGCCAGAGCCTTCATGCCTCCCCGGGAGCTGGACCCCCGGGCCGCCCCGTAGCCGAAGATGCGGATAATGCGGGCAATGTATTCCCCGTCCACGTTCTGGCTGGTCATGACCACGATGCCGCGGTCCCTCCAGTACCAGGTGGCCGGGAAAATGCCGCAGTGCCAGAAGGTAAAGATGGCTTTCTTCCCGGAGCGGTAGATCTGCTCCAGGTGCTCGTCGCCCCGGCTCTCCCACCGGAGAGTCCTGCCGATCCAGCCGACCATCCAGGCTCCGACCCGGGTCACCACGGCGATCCAGATGCGCTGCCACCGCGTCAGGCGGCGGGGCCGGTTCCAGTAGGCCAGCCCTCTGCGGGGTTCCAGGGGCCTGGTTTCGGGGGTTGGATCGGAATTCATGGAGAACCTGGGGAGGCCTGTCTCCGGCTATGGCCGCATTTCCCTGGCGATCTCGATCAACTTGGGAACGACCTGAAAGACGTCCCCGACGATCCCGTAGTCGGCCACCTGGAAGATGGGAGCATAGGGGTCCTTGTTGATGGCGACGATGCAGCCCGAGTTGGACATGCCCACCAGGTGCTGGATGGCCCCTGAAATCCCGCAGGCAATGTAGAGCCTGGGCGTGACCGTCTGGCCCGAACTGCCGATCTGATGCTCCTTGGGCAGCCAGCCGCCGTCAGTCACCGGCCGGGAAGCCCCCACTCCCGCCCCCAGGGCTGACGCCAGGTCGAGTATCAACTGGAACTTTTCCTGGCTGCCCAACCCGCGTCCTCCGGCAACGATAATTTCCGCCTGGCTCAAATCCACCTTGGTCTGAACCGCTTCCATGACCTCCAGCAGCTTCCTCCGTAGTACGCCCTCGGCCACGCCAACCTGGCGCTGCTCGACTCGTGGCGGGACTTTCAGGTCCTCCTCCGAGGCGGGGAAAGCCCCCTGCTGCAGTGATACCAGGTAGGGCGGATCCCCCTTGGCACTTACCTCGAGGTTGAGCTTGCCGTTGAACACTTGGCGTACCCACAGGAGTTGGCCGTCGGTGGAGCGGTAATCGACACAGTTGGGGATCAGGCCCCGATCCAGCATGGTCGCCAACGTGGGAGCAAAATCCATGGTCTGGTAGGTGTGGCCCAGCAGCAGCAGATAGGGGTCATCCGTCCGGGCGTACTCCGCCAGGACCTCGCAGTAGGCTTCGGGCGTGTAGTGCCGGCAGCGGTCGTTGGCAAGCACCACGACCTCCAGGCCGCTCCGCCTCGAAACCTCGCGAGCCAGGCCCTCGATGTCGCTCCCCACCAGGGCCAGGCACAGGTCCTTCCCGAGTTCCGCGGCAAGCTTGCGGCCCAGGCCCATCGCTTCCCACGAAATCTTCTTCAACCGGCCATCCCGGTGTTCGCCCAGCACGACGATCCTGCCTGCCATGTCCCGATGTTCCCTCTCCGGCGGATGCCTTTCGCGTCGTTCAAACCGCCGGGTCGCCTGAAGTGTTCGGCCTTTCAGGAGGAAGGGCTACAATACTCCGACCTCGTTGACCAGCTTGTCCATCAGTGTCCGGGCCGCCTCTTCAGCCCCTCCGTCGATCATCACCGTCTGTTTTTTCCTTTCGGGCGCCAGCAATCGGTGGTGCCTGACCTTGGCGGCCACCTCGCCCACGGTCTCCGCCGAGAGTCCCAGGTCCTCTACCGTCAGCACGCGGTACTCCTTTCTCTTGGCCTGCATGATCCCCCTCAAGGTGGCGTAGCGGATCGGGTGGCTTCCCGACTGAATCGTCAGCACCGCGGGCAGCGGAAGCTCGACGCGCTCGAACACGTTGCTCTCCAGTTCCCGTTTCACCTGCACCCTGCAGGTGTCGGCTTCCAAGGCGATCTCCATCACGATGGTGGCGCAGGGCCATCCCAGGATCTGGGCCACAACAGCGCCTGTCTGTGCGAAAGCCATGTCCTCCGACTGCACGCCGGTGAGCACCAGGTCGAAGTCCTCCGCGGCAACGGCAGCGGCAATGGCGTGGGCCGTGCCCCAGGCATCCCCACGCTCGAATTCCGGCCCCTTCAGGTGGATGGCCCTGTCAGCTCCCATGGCCAGTGCGTTGCGCAGGACCTTGGAGACACGGTCGGACCCCAGTGAAAGCGCCGCCACTTCACCTCCCAATTTCTCTTTCAAACGGAGGGCTTCCTCCAGAGCAAAGAGGTCGCTCTCGTTGGTTTCGAAGACCAGGTCCTCCTCCAGGACCCGGGAGCCGTCCTGGTTCAGCTTGTAGCGGGAGTCCCGCTCGGGAACCTGTTTGAGGCAAGTCAGGATTCGCATGAGCACTCCGGGGAGAGATTCCCCTCTCGACGGAATTCAGAAATTAGCCTATTGGGAAAGAAGCTGTCAACGAGCCGCCTGCCGGAACAGGCGCCACGCCAATCCGCCCGTTCCGGGGATTTCCCGGGCCGTATGTCTGCTATCATGAAGCTCTCATCCTGGCTCATTGGACGCCAGTCGGCTCCCAACCTCCCGGGCGTCTCGGAGTCGATCCGGCTCGGGGAATGCTGGCGGAGCAGGCCGGAAACCGGTAAACGTCGTCACGGAGGTATGACCATGAAACGATTCGGGATTCCCTTTCTGCTGGTTTGGCTCCTGTGGCCTCAAAGCGTTCAGCCGGAGGACAACCCTGCCTGGGTCGCCCTTTTCAACGGCCGGGATCTGAGCGGCTGGCAGGAGCACGGCCAGGAAAAATGGACCGTCGAAGACGGCGAGATCCTCGGAGAAGCCCTGACCCGGAAATACGGCTATCTGGCTACAACCAAGACCTACAAGAACTTCGAGCTCAGAGCCAAGTTCAAGGGTGAAGGAACCGGCAACAGCGGCATCTTCTACCATTCGACCCTGAAGGGAGTCGACATCAAGGGGGTTCAGGTGGAGGTGGACCCCAATCCGGGCAGACACACCGGAGGACTCTACGAGAGTGGCGGCCGGGGGTGGCTGGTCAAGCCCGGCCCGGCCGGAGAAGCGGCCCTGAAACCGGGAGAGTGGAATGACATTTCCTTTTCGGTGTTGGGCAACCGGGTGGTGACCTTCCTCAACGGCGTGCGGGCCGTGGACTACAAGGACCCTGCCCCCCGCTATTTCGACGGGGTCATCGCACTGCAGCTCCACAGCGGCGGCGAAGGCAAAATGCGCTTCAAGGACCTTTATATCCGGGAGATCGAATAGGTGGGACGGTCTCAGATGCTGTGCTTCAGGTAAACCGTCCGCAACTCGGAATAGAAGTCGATGGCCACGCTGCCCTGCTCGCGATAGCCGGTGCTGGAGGCCTTGGTGCCTCCGAACGGCAGTTGGTACTCCACCCCGGCCGAGGGCAGGTTGACGATGATCAGGCCGGCTTCGATGCGGTTGATGTAGTTGAAGGCCTGATCGATCCGGTTGGTCAGAATCGATGCCGACAGCCCGAACTCGACCCGGTTGGCGAGCTCGATGGCCTGGTCGAGGTCCTCGACCGGAAAGAGAGCCAGCACCGGTCCGAAAATCTCTTCCCGGGCGATTCTCATATCCGGCGACACCTCGGAAAAGATGGTGGGCTCGACGAAGTAACCCTTGTCCCACTCCGGGCCGGTCAGTCGCCGGCCCCCGCACAGCAGGCGCGCTCCTTCCTGCCGGCCGACCCCGATGTAGTCCAGGACGGTATTCATCTGATTCTCGTCGACGCAGGGCCCCATCTCGATTCCCTTTTGAAGACCGTCTCCGACTTTCAGCTTCCCGGTTTTCTGCACCAGCAGCCTTGTGAATTCGTCGAAGACCGGCTTCTCCACCA
>JAPPFQ010000539.1 GCA_028875135.1 Acidobacteriota bacterium | reverse complement strand
TCAGGTCCTTGAGCAGGGCGGCGATGGCCTGGTCGCAGTCCTTGGCCTTGGGCCGGTGCCACTGGATGTCGCCGTGGTCGTCCCAGGCGATGTCGGGGGCGAAGGCCAACTGCACCACCCGGACCCCGCGTTCCGACAGCCGGCGGGCCAGCAGGCACCCCTCGGCGAAGCCTCCGAAGGGGCGGCCGCCGATGGTGCTGTAGGTGGGCTCATCGGTGATCCCGTAGAGATT
Organism: Acidobacteriota bacterium; assembly: GCA_028875135.1. GTDB lineage: Bacteria > Acidobacteriota > Terriglobia > Versatilivoradales > Versatilivoraceae > Versatilivorator. The sequence goes on along the minus strand of JAPPFQ010000539.1, from coordinate 7,670 downwards.
TCGAGTCGCTTGAGACTCCCGGCTGAGGTCGAAGGCCTCGGGGGCGGCCGTCTGCATTCGATAGGCCAGCTCGAAGGATTGAATCCTGGCTTCCAGGGCCTGGTCCCGCTCCACCCGCTCCAGGTTCAACCGGTTCATGCGGGCCAGCAGGTCGACCTGCCGCTGCTGCTCGGCGCGGGACAGGTAGGGGTTGCGCAGGTCGGGGACGACCTTCCTGGGATCCAGGTTCTCGGTGTCGACGAAGGTGCCTGAATAAATGCCCGGCAGGAAGCTGCTGTTCCAGGCGGGTTCTCCGGGACGGTGTCGGCCCTTGTGGCAGATGGAGATGAAGGCGGGCAGGTTCTGATTCTCCGTGCCCAGTCCGTATCCCAGCCAGGCTCCGATGCTGGGCCGGTTGGGTTGAATCGCCCCGGTGGTCATCATCAACAGTCCGGCCACGTGCTCGGGAAGGTCGGTATGCATGGAATGGATGATGCAGAGGTCGTCGATGCTCTGGGCCAGGTGGGGAAAGAGCTCGCTGACCCAGCGGCCCGACTCGCCATGGCGCCGGAACTCGAAGGGGGACTTCATCAGTCCCTCGGTCTTGCGCTGGGTCTTGATGTCCACCGCCGCCGGGCGCTGGCCGTGGTATTTCTCCAGCAGAGGCTTGTGGTCGAAGGTGTCCACGTGGGAGACGCCACCGTTCATCAGGAGGTGAATCACCCGCTTGGCCCGGGGGGCGAAGTGGGGCGTCTTGGGGGTCAGGGAGTTGCCAAGCCGACCTTCCGAGGCCTGCACCGTTCCAGAGCCCGGCCAGCCGGCCTGGTCGATCACGGCGGCCAGTCCCAAAGATCCGATTCCCGTGCCGACCCGGCTCAGCAGCTCCCGGCGACTCAGGGGCTTTTTCAGGAGTGGATGTCTCATCTGACGGGAAGTGGTGTTGATGGCTTGCCGGAAGAGCCTGGTTCCGCCGTCTGGCGAGCATCCGCAACCCACTCTACCTCACTAAGGATATCAAGCACTTCCAGCCAGATCCAAGCCAATTCGGAATCGCCCCACCCGGTTTCCCTGCGATGCGGCGCCCGGCCACCCTGCCGGCGCAGCTTTGCGGCGTCGCGTATGCCCCCCTCCGCATCAGCCTTCGCCTGCGGCTCGGCTTCTGTGACTCCTCAAGGGGGGAGTGATTCTTGAGGCCTGCATAAAACGTATCACTCCCCCCTTGAGGGGGAGTCAGCGTCCCTTCGACCAGGCCGCAGCCCGCAGCCGAGCCGGAGGGGGGCAATCGCGGCGTCCTTCGAGCTGGAGGGGCCCCCAGTCTACGGGGTTCGTAACTGGTCCTTGTTTTACTATGTATGATCCGCCCGCCAGGATGGGGGCGGGACTTGTCCGTGAATCCCGTGAAGGTTGTGTCCAGCCTAAGCCAGGATCTCGTGGAGGACCCGTCCGTGGACGTCGGTGAGGCGGAAGTCGCGGCCGGAGTAGCGGTAGGTGAGGCGTTCGTGGTCCAGGCCCATCAGGTGGAGGATGGTGGCGTGCAGGTCGTGGACGTGCACCCGGTCGTGGACGGCCCGCATCCCGAAATCGTCGGTGGCGCCGTAGGTCATGCCCGCCTTGACGCCTCCTCCGGCCATCCAGACGGTGAAGCCGTAGTGGTTGTGGTCCCGCCCCGGCCTCTTGGTGCTGGGATCGGCGGTGGGAGTCCGCCCGAACTCCCCGCCCCAGAGCACCAGTGTCTCCTCCAGCAGCCCCCGGGCCTTCAGGTCCTTGAGCAGGGCGGCGATGGCCTGGTCGCAGTCCTTGGCCTTGGGCCGATGCCACAGGATGTCGCCGTGGTCGTCCCAGGCAATGTCGGGGGCAAAGGCCAACTGCACCACCCGGACCCCCCGTTCCGACAGCCGGCGGGCCAGCAGGCAGCCCTCGGCAAAGCCTCCGAAGGGGCGGCCGCCGATGGTGCTGTAGGTGGGCTCATCGGTGATGCCATAGAGATTGCGGGTGGCTTGAGATTCCCGGCTGAGGTCGAAGGCCTCGGGGGCGGCCGTCTGCATGCGATAGGCCAGCTCGAAGGACTGGATCCTGGCCTCCAGGGCCTGGTCCCGCTCCACCCGCTCCAGGTTCAACCGGTTCATGCGGGCCAGCAGGTCGACCTGCCGCTGCTGCTCGGCGCGGGACAGGTAGGGGTTGCGCAGGTCGGGGACCACCTTCCTGGGATCCAGGTCGCCGGTGTCGACGAAGGTGCCCGAGTAGATGCCCGGCAGGAAGCTGCTGTTCCAGCCGGGCTCTCCGGGACGGTGGCGGCCCTTGTGACAGAGGGAAATGAAGGAGGGCAGATTTTGATTTTCCGTGCCCAGGCCGTATCCCAGCCAGGCGCCCAGGCTGGGCCGGTTGGGCTGGATTGCCCCCGTGTTCATCATCAACAGCCCGGCCACGTGCTCGGGAAGGTCGGTATGCATGGAGTGGATGATGCAGAGGTCGTCGATGCGCTGGGCCACGTGGGGAAAGAGCTCGCTGACCCAGCGGCCGGTCTGGCCGTGGCGTTGGAATTCGAAGGGCGACTTCATCAGGCCCTCGGTTTTGCGCAGCGTCTTGATGTCTACCGCCGCGGGGCGCTGGCCGTGGTATTTCTCCAGCAGAGGCTTGTGGTCGAAGGTGTCCACGTGGGAGACGCCGCCGTTCATCAGCAGGTGAATCACCCGCTTGGCCCGGGGGGCGAAGTGGGGCGCCTTGGGAAGCAGCGAGTTGCCGAGCCCCGCTTCCGAGGCCTGCAGCCTGCCGGAGCCCAGCCAGCCGGCCTGGTCCATTACGGCGGCCAGTCCCAAAGATCCGATTCCCGTGCCGACCCGGCTCAGCAGTTCCCGACGGGACAACGGTGCATGAAGGTCCATAGTGCTTCTCCAAGCTCCTGGCGCTGCCATCGTCGAACTTCCTTGCTTTCCATTTCCTCGTCGAGCCCATCCGTCCAGGTTGTGGAGAGACGTGACAGGCTGACGGTTGGCCAGAGCAGAAACGCAGAGAGCTTGAGACGATTCGCTTCTCCGGCCCGCCAATCTTTCAGGAGACGCAGCCTCGTGCGATTCTCCCTGATCCCCGCCGTGCGTTTCCTAGGGCGCTGGACGGTTCCCGCGCTGATCCCTTCACGGATGGCATGGCGCACTCCCAAGGATAACCGGCCGTTTCCGTATCTTCCAAGGCCCTTGACGCGGGGAAGGTCGGAGTAGGGGCTGGCCGCCAGCTCCACCATGACCGCGTCGGAAAAGATCCTGAACGGCGGCCGGTCGCACCGCAGCGCTTCTGCCTCGCGAAAGGCGTGGAGTGATCGGAGGACCGCCAACCCCCGTCCGTCGAGGTCTCGACTGCCCTTGACCGAGAGGAACCTCCACTCGGGGTCCGGCGCCACATGGCGAATGCCCTCCAGTCGTTGGCATTCTTCCTTCACCCACTCCGTTCTGCCAAGCTGGTCCAGCCTTTCGTACAGAAGAGTCGTGAGCCGGTCGAGGTGAAACACATCCAGGGCCGCATAGCGCAACAAGGCTTCCGTAAGCGGCCGGCGGGACCAGTCGGCACGCTGCAACTTCTTGTTCTTGTCTATCTCGATGCCGAGATACTCCGTCAAAACCGCTGCCAAGCCGAGCTTCTCGGACCCCACGAACGCGGCGCCTATGCTGGTGTCGAACAGGCCCCGAACGGGAAAATTCCAATCGCGATCCAGGAGCCTCAGGTCGGAGTTGGCAGAGTGGAAGACCTTTTCTACGGCGGCGTTGGCCAGGAGCTCCCCGAGGGGCGCCATGTCCTCGATCGAGAGCGGATCGACGAGGTATACGGCGTGGGAGGTTGCAAGTTGTACCAGGCACACCCGATCGGGGTAGCGGTGGAAGTTGTTGGACTCCAGGTCCACCGCAACGCGGGGCTGCCGCTGCGCCGATTCGACGACTTCCTCCAGTCGCGCCCGGGTCGTTATTTTTTCACCCGGGTCCCTGCCGGTTTGCTCCAACCCCGCACCGTTCACGGGGCCGGCAATCACGTCCATATGAGATCGTATCGAGCCTGCTGCCGAATTCGGCGCCTGACCGGCAGCAAAAGAAACCCTCTGCGGGACGCCGGATTCCGTTTTTCCCGATGGTGTCCGGAGGAGAGGGTGCGTTGTTTTTGTTGTGCTGATCTTGTCGGTCCCTCTCAACGCACGTGCATCAATTCGTTTGAGCTCAGCAGCACCTGGGCGTACTGTTCCCAGCGGGTCAGCTGCTTGGGCCGGCCTGCTCCCGGGTCTTCCGCAAGGAATTCCAGGGCCAGTCTCCGTTCCGTTTCCGACGGGGGCCGCGAGAACACCAGGCGGAAGGCCTCGTCGACGCGCTTGCCGTTGTCCTCCACCACGGAGAGGCGCCGGGCCAGGGCCTGGGCTCGAGCCACCATGAAGGGGCTGTTCATCAGAAAGAGCTGTTGCTGGGGCACGGTGGAGACGGTTCTCTGGCTGCGGGAGAGCCAGGCGCTGGGAAAGTCGAACAGGCGCAGGAACTGGTCGGAAGCCGAGCGCATGTCGCGGTGGACGGAGGCGTAGAGAGTTCGCCGGCGGCTGCCGAGAATGTCCTCGATCGAAGGACCCCCGATCTGCAGATCCTGCTCGCCGGCGGCGGCCAGCAGTCCGTCCCGCCAGGCTTCCACGTCCAGACGCCTGGGATTCATGCGCCAGAGCCAGCGGTTCTCGCCGTCCACCTCGAAATTGGCGCGGTGGAAAGCGCTGCTCTGGCGGTAGGTGGCGGACAGCAGGATTTCCCGGTGCATGCGTTTCATGGACCAGCCCGAGTCGATGAAGCGACGGGCCAGCCAGTCAAGCAGCAGCGGGTGGGTGGGAGGTTCTCCCATGAATCCGAAGTTGCTGGGCGTGCGGACCAGGCCCTGGCCGAAGTGGTGCTGCCAGATGCGGTTGACCATGACCCGGGCCGTCAGCGGATTGTTCTCGCTGACGATGGTCCGGGCCAGCTCCAGCCGGCCGCTGCCTTGAGTGAAGGGCGCCGGCCGGTCCCCGGCGATGACGCGCAGGAACCGGCGTGGCACCATCTTGCCCGGATGCACCGGGTCTCCTCTGATGGCCACCGGGATGTCCTCCGAGCCTCCCTCAGTGACGCTGTGGACGTGTGCCGGCACCTGGGGCAGCGTCTTCTTGAAGTCTTCCAGCTTGGCTGTCAGAGCGTCGACGACCTTCTGCTGCTCCTTCATGGCGTCGACCTCGTCATCCTGGAAGAAGATCTTCTTGGTCTTGGCCTCTTCCACGCACTTCTTCTTGTCCTTGAGCACCGCTTCCAGGAACTCGAAGCGATCGGACACCTTGGAGGGCACCGTCCACTTGCGGGACACGTACTCGGTGTTGAAGAAAACGCCCGCCAGGGAGTAGTAGTCCTCGGTGGGGATGGGATCGAACTTGTGGTCGTGGCACCGGGCGCAGGAGACCGTCAATCCCAGAACGGCCCGGGACATGGTGTCGATCTTGTCATCCATGGTGTCGTAGCGGTGGCGCAGCTTGCTCTCCTTTCCACCGCCGTCGGTTTCGTAGATGGGACCCAGGGAAAGGAAACCCAGTGCGCTCCAACCTTCCATGCCCACACCGCTCATCAGGTCCCCGGCGATCTGCCGCATGATGAACTGGTCATAGCCCAGGTCCCGATTGAAGGCCTCCACCACCCAATCCCGATACTTGTAAGCGTTAGGCAAGGCCTTTCGACTATGGTTGTTGGCGCGCTGTTCTTCCGCGTAGCGGGCCAGGTCCAGCCAGTATCGGGCCCAGCGCTCGCCGTAGTGGGGAGAGGCCAGCAGGCGGTCGACCACGGTTTCATAAGCCTGGGGTGAAGCATCCCCCAGGAAGGCCTCGACCTCCTCCGCGGAGGGCGGCAGACCGATCAGGTCCAGGGTAACCCGGCGAAGCCACGTGCGCCGGTCGGCCGGTCCCGCCGTTTCGAGTCCCTTCTCTTCCAGGCGGGCCAGCACAAAGCGGTCGAGGGAGGAACGGATCCAGCCATCGTTCTCCACGGCGGGAAGCACTAGTTGAGCCAGGGGCTGAAAGGACCAGAACTTGCGCCCCTCCTCCAGGTCGACGGCGTCCTGGACCGGCGCGGCTCCGGAAGCGTCGCTCCTGGGGTCGGGAGCGCCGACCCCCACCCACTGCTCAAGCAGCTCGATCTCCTCCGGTGGCAGGGTTCCTTCGGGCGGCATGGACAGCTCGGGGTCCTGGTAGTTGACGGCCTGAATCAGCAGACTTGCGGCGGGGTTACCGGGCACAATAGCGGGTCCGCGGCTTCCCCCGGTTACCCATCCCTCTCGCGTATCCAGACGCAATCCCCCCATGGGAGCGGGCTCGGCCGAATGGCAGGCGTAGCAGCGTTCAACCAGCAGCGGGCGGATCTTGGATTCGAAGAACTCGACCTCGGCAGGCTTGAGAACCGGGGATTGCAGGGCGTCGTCATCGGCGGCCGCAGACCAGGAGGCTGTCGAGAGGAATCCCCCCAGCAGCAGAAGGGCCAGGCCCGGCGACTTTCGGGTAGAAATGCTTGCCGACACGGTCACTTCTTGGGGTCCAGGTAGGTAACGAATGATAGTTGCAATCACGAATCCAGGCAGAACGGGAAAAACAATTTTACCCCTATCCCTGTTGCCAAGACAAGGTCAGGCAAGCGCCTAATGCCCCGGTTGCACAATCTGAATGATTGCGCCGAGATGAACAACGCGCTGGACACATCGATCCAAAAACCCTTCACCCTTCATCCTTCAAACTTCAAACTTCAAACTTCACCCTTCAAACTTCACCCTTCAAACTTCAAACTTCTCACTTCAAAATGGAGTTCATGGACCACACGTCCAGCGATTTCAGCACGGCGGCGCCGTTCTCGGCAAAGACGGCGATACCGAGATCTTCCGCCGGCGCGTAGTTGACCCGTGTGACCGCGGTGCGTCCTTCGTCGAGAAACACTTCCAGGACGGACTTGTCGAGAAACAGGTGCAACTTGAGCGTCCGGGAACCGATCTCCAGGGGCACCTCGGTTCCCGCCACGTTCAGGGTTCCATCGCTGTAACGCAATGAAATACCGCTCTGTCCATCCCGGCTGCAACGGACCTTCAGCCCGAAGGCGGCGGCGTCTCCCGGGGCGAATTCGGCCTTGATTTCCAGCGCATCCCCCTCGGCGCCTTCAACCGCTTTCAACTCGTCGGCCAGGCTCAGATTCTCCACCTTCAGATGTTTTCCCCGCAGTTGTTCCAGTTCCGGCGCCGGGGTCTGAATGAGACGATCGTCCTTATCCAGGCTCAGCAGGCGGGGCAGGGACATGCAGCCGTTCCAGCCGCGATCGGGTTTGAAGCCACTCACCCATCCCAGCAGGATGGTGCGACCGGCCTGGTCGGTGAACACCGTGGTGCCGTAGACACCCCGGTGCAGGGGTGTCGGCATCTCCTCGCCGCCATAGCCGTAGTCCAGAACGCGAGGTGGGGTCTCGAGGTCCAGGGCAATGGCGTCCGGGTCGAAGTCGCCGACCATATAGCTGATGGGATAGGTGGAGCGGATCAGCACCTGGCGGCCGTCCAGCGAAAAGAGATTGGGGCATTCCCCGTCGACCCCCTCGACCGTGCCCACCGCTTCCCAGGCGGTGAGTCGATCGTTTTGCGCCTTGCAGATCAGCCCCTCGGTTTCCTTGAAAGTGGCGAAGACGCCG
>JAPPFQ010000455.1 GCA_028875135.1 Acidobacteriota bacterium | reverse complement strand
TAGGCCAGGCCGCCCCGTCCGTCCTGGGCGGTCACCGTCACCACGGCGGTCCCGGCCGTTCGGGGCCGGATCGTCACCGTGCCGGCGGAGATGGCGACCTCGGCCACCCCGTCCTCGGTGGAGGCGGCCCGGTAGGTCAGCGGGTCCCCGTCGGGGTCGCTGAAGTAGCCTGCCACGCTCCCCTGCCAGGCCGTCCCGTTCTCGGTCAGGGTCAGCGCCGGGACCGCCCCCTCGGCGGTGGGGGGCCGGTTGCCGTCGATGCGGGGGACCACCGTGGTGATGCGGGACCGTCCGCCGGTGATGTGGGACCAATGTGCGGGGACCCTGGCCTTGGACCCGGCGTGCAGGGCGAGCATGTCGCCGGAGGGGACCTGGCCGGGCTCGAGCAGGTAGACGAAGCCGGCGTTGAAGACCTTTTGGGAATGGGCGGTGCCCTGGGGCTCCGGGGCCCACGGGAATTTTTCTCGGTCGACCACGATTTGATCGACCGAGACGATCTCCTTTTCTGCCGTGTAATCTTCCTGCAGGTTCTTCAGGATGAAGGTGTCGGGCACCTCCTCGGCATCGGCCAGCCCCATGGCGTAGAGGTCGAGCCAGGAAAACCCGCCGTCACCCGTGGCGCGTGGGCTGAACCGGCCGTTGCCGCGATCGACCCAGTAGCTGCCGCCCATGGTGGAATCGCGGCCGACCTCTCCCGCGGTCCCGCGCCAGGGAAAGGCGGCAGGGGTGTGAAATTCCCGCCGCCAGTGGCAGTTGCAGCCCCCTTCGGAGCGGGGGAGGAACAACGGTATGCGCCGGCCGGCCTTTTCGTAGTAGTAGTAGGCGAGCCAGTGGTGGCCGAATTCGTGGGCGAACAGGCCCAAACCGCGATCGAACCCCTTATCGTCAAATTCCTCCTCGCGGAAGCGACTCGCATGGAACACGCTGCTGGACTTGATCCAGACGGGGAGGTACCAACTGCCCTTGAACCGTCCCCGGGTGCAGCCGTCAGTCTTGGCAGTGTCCCCTCCCGACCATCCTGTGACGGGTCCCAAAATATCCACCCGCGACTGGCTGTGGTAGACGAAGAGATCGAATTCGTCGCCCAGGGTCCGCATCAAGTGGCATTCGACCTCGTCGATCATGAAATCGATTCCGCTTCTGAAGTGGAACACCTCGTGGTGGAAACTTGAGGCCCGTGTGTCGGATTGGGACAGGTCCACCCCGGTGACGGGGCCCTCTTCCTGGAACAGGCCGGCGATGCCGTCCTGGAAGGGGACTTCCATGTAGTTGAACCGGATGCTCCCGTCGGCGCCCAGCACCGCCTGGAAGCGGGCCGGCTTCTCGGGTTTGACTCCGTGCACCCAAGCGGAGCGATCCCAACTGAGCCAGGTCACGACCATCCGGTCCGTCCCGCGCGCGACATGGGTGGTTCCGTATCGGTAGTACGGTTTGTGCAGCGCAGTGACGGTCGGGCCGGAGATGAGCTCGTCGGCGTTTCGTTTCACTCCCCTTGAGGGATAGCGCACGGTATCGGCGTAAGGTGCTCCGAAGGTCAGCACGCCGGGCGGCCCCAGGTGGACCGAGTCCCAGCGTCGGCCGGCGAAGGGAAAGTCGAAGCTCCCGAGCCGGATCACGGTCCCATCGGCATCCTCGACCTCCTCGCCGGTCTCCTCCTCCCACTCCAGGGCCCCGACCCGGCGCCAATACCGCCCGGCGCCGTCGGGCGTGAAGACCAGGGTGCGCCCGTTCAGGTCGAACAGGTTGGGGCGGTTGGCTTCGTCGGGCGCCAGTTCCACCAGGATCTGGTCGTCCGCGGTCACCCAAACCCGGCCGACGGCGCGGGTCTGCCCGTACCGGTCAGGCCGGGCGGCCACTTCGCCGGCAACACAGCCAGGCTCCCCCGCCAGGTCGTCGGGCAACTCCCGCCCAAGAGCCCCCGCCACGGAAAGAGTTGCGACAACCGCCGCAATGACCGCTGATCTCATGTCCGACTCCCGTCGTTCCCACTGTCGGCCTTTCCCTGAAGGGTGGCTGCCGGTGGATCATCCTGCTCCATGATGCATACCATGTACCATGGAACACGAACTGTCAATCGCTTTTTCGAGATGAGGATAGGGTGGCCGAAGGGTTTTCCGGGCGCTACTGTCGGGCCGGCAGGTAGGCGCCGTCGCCGCTGCGCTGGCCCGGGGCGCCGCCGTCGTCGATCACCGCGTAGGCCAGGAAGGGGTTGTTGCCGATGAATTGCTCGATGCGGACATACCCCTGGATGATTCCGCGGCGAACAAAGCCAGGGGACGTTGTTGAGTTACTGGAGCAAGTTGAACTGGAGATTTCGTACTGCGTTGGCGATGGAGGAGTTGGAGTGGCTTGCCCGGCGGGGAATCCAATTCCGAGACCATCGGACCTCTTCCGACAACGGTTCGCCTTTGGTTCATCTTCGTTGACGACAGGCCGATTTTCTCCAATCATCCGCACCGTGCTGTGGGGGCCGGGGCAAGCGCCTCCCACTCTTCAAGCGTGCACTTGTCTCATGAGTCCACCCGCGGATAACCGGTGCTGGTCAACCCCTGCCGGCTAACGCCCACGGATCACCTGGCGGGCGGCCTGCGAGATGGCCTTGACGCCGATCCGGTAGTGGTCGTAGAGCTCCTCGGCCTGACCCGACTGACCGAATTCATCCACGCCCAGACACAGCGCCTGGCTGCCGAACACGCTCCCGATAAAGGAAAGCGCGTGGGAGTGGCCGTCCAGCACGGTGACGACGGGGACCCGGCGCTCCGAGGGTGGGATCAGGCCCTCCAGGTGAAAGGTGAAACGGTTTCCGGGGTTCTCCATCCTGAGCTTGCCGGCCTGCTGCCAGCCCCGGAAGAGCAAGTCAGGACTGGTGACCGCGATCACGTTGGCGAAGATGCCTTCGCGAGCGAGTCTTCGGCTGGCCTCCAGGGCGTCGACCACCATCACCCCGCAAGTGAAGATGTTGAGGACGTTCCTGCCGGGAGAGTACCCGGGGGCGGATCCGTGATCGAGGAGTCGATATCCGCCGCGCAGGACCTCCCGGCGCAGGCGCTCCAACCGTTGGGGAGCCGTTTTCCGGTCGGCTGGAAAGAGGTTCTGCGGCACCGGGCGGGTGGAGAGCCGCAGGTAGAGAATCTGGCCTCGCTTGCGGTCCAGCAGGTTCCGCAGACCCGCCAGGAAGATCCATTCCAGTTCCTGGGCGAAGGTGGGTTCGTAGTAGACCAGGTTGGGCATTTCCATGCCGATGGAGGGGGTGATCAGGGATTGATGAGCGCCTCCCTCGGGACTGAGAGTGATTCCGGACGGGGTGCCGGCAAAAATGAACTTGGACTCGGTGTAGGCCGCGTAGGTCAGCGCATCCAGCCCCCGTCCGATAAAGGGGTCGTAGACCGTTCCGAAGGGCAGCAGCACTACCCCGGAGAATTCCTGCGACAGCCCGAGCATGTTCAGCAGGAGAAACAGGTTGTTTTCCGAGATGCCCAGCTCGATGTGGTGTCCCTTGGGGGACTGCTCCCAGTTGAGCATGGAGGCCACGGCATTCTCGCGAAAGAAATTGATCTTCTCCTCGGGACTGTAGACCCGCATCTTGTGAATCCATCCCCCCAGGTTGGTCGAGATGGACACGTCGGGGGAAGTGGTTACCATTCGGGCCGCTACCTCCGGGATGCGGCTCAAGGCGGTGAGGAGGCTGCCCAGGGCCTGCTGGGTGGAGAGGTCGCCCCGGTAGCCGGACCCCAGGCTGGCGGGAATGGGGAGAGATGCGGTCGCGGGCGCCGCTTCGGCCTTGGCATTGCCGTTGAGAAGCTTGAGGCGTGACTGGATGAACCGGTCTTCGGGGCTTCCGGACGGGAATCGGGCGAATTCTTCTCCGGAAACAACCCCCAGCCGGGACTGCAGCTCGGCCATTTGATCCGAGGTCAGGAGCTTGGCGTGGTTCAGGGGGTCTCCGGCGATCGGCAGCTCCCAACCCTTGATGGTGTAGGCGATGATGACGACCGGCTGGTCGGTAATCCGGTCGGCCTCGTCCAGCCCCTCCAGGATCTTGCGCAGGTCATGGCCCCCCAGATCGGCCAGCAGCGGCCTGACTTCGTCGGTGGAGTAGCTGCTCAACAATTCCAGCAGCTCTTGGTCCTGGCCCTCGGGAGTCTTGACCAGCCGCCGCCGGATCTTTTCGCCGTCCTCGATGCGCAGCAGGCTCTGATACTCGTCGTTGCTCATCAGGTCGATGCGCTGTCTCAGTTTCTGGCCGTGGGGACGCCTGAAGACCCCTTCCAGTTTGCGGCCATACTTCAACTCGAGCACGCGCCAGCCGTTGATGCGAAACATCTCCTCGATCTTCTGGGCCTTGCCGCTGGGGACGACCCGGTCCAGGCTCTGGCGATTGAGATCGACGATCCAGAGGACCTGCCCCAGCTCCTGCAGGGTTTCTTCGCCCAGGGCCTCCCACACGTTCCCTTCATCCAGCTCGGCGTCGCCCATCAGGGCGATGAAGCGGTTGCGCCGGGGGTGCCCGAAGTGGTCGCGCACAAACTGTCGGGTCAGCCGGGCGAAGTTGGGAACTACGGCTCCCAGACCCACCGACCCGGTGGAGAAGTCGACCCGGTCCACGTCCTTGGTGCGGCTGGGATAGGACTGAAGTCCGTTGAAGCTGCGAAACTGGCGGAGCTTCTCCTCGGGCAGGTTGCCCAGGAGATATTGGATGGCGTGGTACACCGGGGAGCCGTGGGGCTTGACCGAGACCCGGTCTCCAAACCTCAGCGAGTGGAAATAGAGGGCGGTCATCAAGCTGACCATGGAGGCGCAACTGGCCTGGTGGCCCCCCACCTTGGCGCCGCCGCCGTTTTCCCGAAGGGAATTGGCGTAGTGCACGATCTGCATGCTCAGCCACAGAACCCGCTCTTGAATCCGCTCGAGGATGTCGACCTCGGAGTTCGCCAGGTTCCCGGCAAGCTCGACGCCGACCCTGGATTCCCGGCCTCTGCTGGTGAATTGTGGGGAATTCCCGGTCATCCCTGCACCCGCTCGCCCGAAGAAAGGGGCTTCGATTCGCCGACTCGGTGGACTGCTCCGGCTCGATCCACCGGGCCGGTCAGTGGTAGGGTTTCAACCGCTCCACGCATTGGGCAATTTGCTGCAGGATCGACGGTGGCGGCGGGGCGTTGAACGGCCCCCCTTCTCCCAGGTCGATGTCCCGGAATCCACCCAGTTGGCAGGCGGCGACCACGGCGGAGTAGTTGTAGATCCGGTCCTCCATGAAACGGATCTCTTCAAGGCCCGAAACCACTTGCTCCAACTCGGCGCAGGCCTCGAAGTCCTCGCGTCGGCAGGCATTGTTGATGGCATCGCAGAGGCGAGGGCAGATCAGGGTCAGTCCGGAGGTGTGGCCCCGGGCGCCCAGCCGGGCGGCCGCCGTCACCCGGTCGCCCACTCCCCAGAGGATCCGTTTGGAGGGGGGCACTGATGCCTGCAGCACCTGCACATCTCCGGGATGGGTGCCCACCTTGATGCCGGCAATGTTGGCAAGTCTGGAGGCGAGTCTAGCATAGGCGGCGTTCAGGCGACCAGTGCGCAGGTAGAGGACGAAGCGCCCCGTCCCTCGCTCTTCGAAGAATTCCGACAAGGCGGAAAGCTCGGCTTCAACACCCTCGGGATTGAACAGACCGGGAATGGGCATGAGCAGAAAGTAGTCGGGAGGCCTCTTCAGGTCGAGGCATTCCCGGATGAATTGCCTGGCTTCGGACGGGGGAGTGGGAATGACCCCCGCCATGAAAAGCGCCTCGGAGCCCAGTTGCCGGCCGGTCGAGCGCACCAGTTCCAACAGGGTTTCCCGGTCGAGGTGGTGAATCAGGCTGGTTCCCCCGATTCCAATGACCCGCCTCCGCCCTTCATCCAGAAAACAGTTTCCCAGCAGGTAGTCCACGTTCCTGGCGTGTGCCCGCCCGTCCAGGCGTCCTCCCCGAAAGGGCATCGGCAACAGCACGGTGACAGTGTCGAGCTCGGCGAAGGGGCCCGGATCGATCCCCGTCTCAAGACTCTGCTTGGATTGTGTCTCCATAGTGTTTTCTCCCAGGTTTCCGAGTCGTTTTGCCTCCCACTCGAGGCTTTCTTTCCTGAATCAGCGGGCTTCTCGAGTAGTGTATGCCCAAATCAGTCTTCTTGCCCTGGGCCAGGTACGGGAAATCACGAAAATCGCCGTGGAGGCGACTACAAACAGTCCCGCCGCCGCGAAAATCCAGAGGTATCCCCACTGGTTTCCGATGTAACCCCACAACGGAGATCCCAGGAACATCCCTAGACCGAACGCGGACATGTACAGACTCATAGCGTTTCCGGTGTGCAGGGGGTGAAAACGCTGGGCGGCATACGAGCTCAAGGCCGGGTAGTAGAGGCCATGGCTCAACCCGCAACCGAACCCGATGACTCCCAACTGCCAGGCATGGGCGGCATGAGGAATCAGTCCGAGCCCTACTCCATAGAGGGTAAGGCCGGAGATGGCGATCAGGCGATTCCTTCCCCGATCCAGCCTTTGACTCAGACCCAGGCGACTCGTCAAGGCTCCTGAACCGTAGCCGACGCCAAAGGCGGAGACGGCTCCGGCCCCGATCCAGCTCACGGTGGGAGCCAGGAAGCTGCTCCAGGCAGACAAGCTCACGCCGAAACAAAAAGCGAAGAAAATCACCGGCCTCAAATTGGGAAAGCTCTCCCTGAAGGCACGGCTGAACGGTTCCCGTCGAGTGCCCTTGGGAGCCAGGGGACGCGGAAGGCGACGGAGGAGAATGACGACCGCCAGGAAGCTGACCAGAATGAGCGTGAACACCCCGACCATTCCCCAGGAATGACGCAACGCCTCGGCGAAAGCGGGGCCAAGTCCCATCATCACGAACCCCGGCAGACCGAAATAACCCATCACTCGCCCCTTGAGGTTCTGAGGCACCGACCGCACCAGGTGAAAAAGAGCGCCGGACCGGACCATGGAAGCCCCGGCTCCGTGCAGTGCGCGAGCTGCAAAGACGGCCTCCGGCCACCAGAGGGCCAACCAGTAGAAGGCACAGCCGCTCAGGGCGATGCCGGTGCCGATCAGGGCCGTGGGAACGTTTCCGATACGGTCGGCCACATGTCCCGAGAAGATCTGGGAGAAGAGAGCGAATACGAAAAAAACGCCCATGGCCCAACCGATCTTTTGGGCCGACCATCCCTGTTGGACCAGGTAGTCCGGGACCAGGATCAGCGTCCACATGGCGAGGCTCAGCAGGGCGCTGATGCCCAGATAGGCGAGGAATTTAAAGCCTTCTCGATTCAATGACATGCAGCTTCCCATTATAATGCAGCTTTCAAGCCTCCATTTTCTTCTTCCGAATGCTTGAATACCTCACCGGTCAAAACGATTGAAGAGCCGGTTGGGCATCGATAAACTATCGAAGCGCTGGACCTCGGCGGGTGAATCGCCCCCCGGCCGAGAAGGGTGGATCCGGTCGGAGCCGAAGACTGGAAGGCTACCGGCGACGCGGCGCTTTTCCTATGAGAGGACCAAGGCGATGAAACTGTCCCGATTCGTTGTCATCACCCATGTGCTGCTGTTGACGGCGATGGCCCCGGTCATTGTCTGTCGAAGTTCCAAGAAACTGACCAGCAAGGATGTGGACCGGATGATGACCTCGCTTTCCAACTGGGGCCGTTGGGGAGCGGACGACCAGTTGGGGACCATCAACCTGATCACGGCCGAAAAGCGCAAGCAGGCGGCCGCCCTGGTGCAGGACGGCTTCTCGGTTTCCATGGCGCACGACGCCATCAAGGTCGAGCAGGACGGATCGCCTCCCTTCGAGCACAAGATGTTGCCCGAGAGTTTCAAGCCCGACTCCGTGGGGGCAAACGACCGGTTCGCGGTGAGCTACCACGGCTTCACCACCACCCATATGGATGCC
>JAPPFQ010000393.1 GCA_028875135.1 Acidobacteriota bacterium | reverse complement strand
CGCCGGAATCATGGGCATGCTGCATGCCGAGTTCTTCATGAAGCGAATGAGCGGCCTGAAGCGCCAGATCAAGCAAGGCTCCCGCAAGCTTTCCCTGGATGGGCGCACGCCCAGAGAGGAATTCGATGCCTGCCGACTGGAACTGCAGGATCAGTCAGCCGTACTGACCGCTATTCTCAATCAGGAACTGCTCCCGGCCCTGGCCGAAGTCGGGCATCCGATTCTGCAGTACGCGGAACTGACTCCTGAGCAACGCCAATCGGCCCGCACCTATTGCGAACAATCGGTCAGGCCCATCCTGACTCCGTTGACCGTGGATTCGGAACACCCCTTTCCCTTCATCAGCAACCTGGGATTGAACCTGGCAGTGCTCCTCTCCGGTGGGAAGGGTGGACGGGAACAGTTCCTGCGGATCAAGGTTCCCAACAACCGGCCCCGCTGGGTACCCTTGCCCGGAGGCGGCTACGTTCCCCTGGAACAGGTGATTGCCGCCAACCTCGACTTGATGTACCCCGCCGACCGTTCCTTTAAAGTCTACTTTTTCCAGGTGACCCGTGGGGCCGAGGGGGAGGTGCAGCCGGCCCACGAAGAGGAGGAGAACCTGAGAGAGCCGGGCAGCCTGGTGCAACAGGTCGGCAGCGAGCTCAAGGCCCGGCGCTTCGCCGGGGTCGTCAGGCTCCAGGTGGAGCCCGATATGCCCAAGGGCCTGGTGAAGTGGTTGACTCGCCAGCTCAAGATCGATCCGGAAGACGTCTATTCTTCCCGTCCCCTACTGGGCCTCAGCGACCTCCTTCAGCTGAAGATAAACGGAAGCAACAAGGTCAATTTCCCCCCTCATACACCGGTCGACCATCCCCGGTTGCAGCACCTCGGCGCCCAGGTCCCCTCGGCGATTTTCGACGAGGTGGCGAAGGGAGACAACCTGCTGCACCAACAAAACCACGATTTCGAGACCTCGGTGCTGAGATTCCTGGAGGCAGCTTCGGTGGATCCCGAAGTGCTGGCGATCAAGCTGACGATTTACCGTACCAGCAGCGACTCGCCCATTGTGCGGGCCCTGGCGGAGGCGGTCCGAAGAGGCAAGCAGGTGGTGGTCCTGGTTGAGATCACGGCCCGCTTTGACGAAGCTCCCAATATTGCCTGGGGAAAGTTCCTGGAAAGAGAGGGGGTTCACGTCGCCTACGGCGTGGAGCGGCTCAAGACCCACGTGAAGCTGGCCTTGGTGATCAGGGAAGAAAGGCAGGGGATTCGGCGCTACGCCCATGTCGGCACCGGGAATTACCACACCGGTACGGCCAAGGCTTACGAAGACCTGGGGGTGTTGACCTGCGATCCCGCCATCTGCGGGGAGGTGGCTGCGCTCTACGACGCCTTGACCGGCGGCCTTCCTCACGGCAACTATCGGGAGGTCTTGGTGGCTCCGGTGACCATGCGCCGGCGTTTTACCGAGCTGATCCGCCGGGAGGCCGACCATGCACGCGCCGGTCGCCCCAGTGGGATCTATGCCAAGCTGAACCAGTTGCAGGTTCCCAGCATCATCAGAGAGCTTTATTCGGCCGGTTCAGCGGGAGTTCCCGTAACCCTCAACGTCCGGGGGCTTTGTTGCCTGCGGGCCGGGGCTCCGGGCCTCTCGGAGAACGTCCGCGTCTACAGCGTGCTGGGCCGTTTCCTGGAGCACAGCCGGATCTTCCGCTTCAGCAACGGCGGGGATACCGAATACTATCTGGGTTCGGCGGACTGGATGAAACGGAACCTGAACAATCGGGTGGAGACGGTCGTGCCGGTCCGGGATTCAAGGCTGAAACGCCAACTGGACGGGGTGATCGAGGTCTACGAGAAGGACAACTGCTCCGCCTGGGACGCTCAACCCGACGGTTCTTATGTCCGCCGCAGCCCGGCCGAAGGAGAGCCGGTCCGAAACGCTCAGGAGATCTTTATCCGCAAGGCTCGGCGGGCGGCACGTTCTGCCGTTGAGTCACAAGCGGTTGCATACGGTTCCCCGGAAGATATCGCTTAGGCAAGCCTTCCTGCGATTCCTGCCTTTCTCTCTTCACTCCAGGTGAGTTGAACCGCATCCAGACGATTTGTAGAGTCTTGCCTAGAAGTTGACCTGGAAGCGCATCTGAAAAACATCGGCCTTGCCAAGGGATTCTCGATCGGCGCGGATGTAGTTCCACATCACACGGGCATTGGGGTTCAGGTACCAGTTGAGTCCCGCTGTGACGTCGTCCAGCTTTCCGCCTGAAACACCTCCATGGTTCAGATCGAGCGATGAGTAGCGAACCGCCACTTCCCAGGCTCCCGTTCCCTTCTGACCGAGGTTGAAGTTCCTCCTGGGCTTGATTCCCCGAAACTGACCCGCCGAGGCACGGTAGTTTCGCTGTTCACCGGTGAGAAAGAAGCTTCCCAACAGGTAATAGCCGTGGAAGTTGGAGGTGGCGTTGCCCGTGACCGGGTTCAGCCCGGCTCGGACGTACTCGGCCTGCACGGAGGCCGGACCGTGAACCAGGGCGAACTCGGGGCCCACCAGGTGGGCCGATTGCATCCTCAGGGTTCCGGTATCCACAAACCGGGGCGCCAGGTGAGCCTCGGGCCTTTGACGGTAGCGAAAGCTGGGTTCGCTCGGGCTCCGATGGCTGTAGCCGAGCCCCAGGTGGACAACCTTCTTCCCCTTTTCCGCGTGCCAGGGCGTTCCCGTCAACCGCCCGGTGAAATTGAACTCCCCGTCTCCCTGGTCCACTCCCAGGTCGTTGGTGTCGAGAAAGACCCCCATGCCCCAGCTCACCCTCTCCTTGGCGTGGTTGGAAATCAGCACGCCCGTGTTTCGGGACGGAGCGAAGACGTTGGGCAGGGCACGCTCCAGGAAGGTGACGTTGTTGCTGCTGGTCATCTCCTCCAGGCTGAAGGGCTCCTTCAAGTGTCCGATTCTGATCTTCCCCAGGACGGGAATTCCTTTCAGACCCAGGTAGACGTCCTTGAACTTGGCGGCGCCGCCGGCGAAGTCATACTGAACCTTGAATTCCACCTGTTCATGAAGTTCGCCGGAGAAGTAGAGCCTCGCTCTTCGGGGCTCGGTTCCATCCTGAAGAGAGCCCAGGCTTTCTTGAATTCCCGAGTCCTGAGACATGGTGGCCCAGTCATAGTGGATTCTGCCGCCAAACCTGAGCCGCACCCTCTTGTCCCTGGTCTCCAGGCGCAACCCGTCCTTCCATTCAACCTGAACCTCCGTGTCGGCAGCCGAGCCGTTCACAATGCACCAGGTCAATGTCAGAAGCGTCCAACCGGCAATCGATCCCGTTTTCCATAGCAACCTCATTGATAATGGGTCCCTTTCATTGCTCTAGGATTGCTGACTCTTGAGGTCGTCCTCGGTCAAATGGCGAATCAGTCGGCCTTCCGCTATGTAGACAACGTCCTGGGCGATGTTGGTGGCCAGATCGGCAATTCGCTCCAGGTAACGGGAGGCGGAGAGCATATGGACAGCCCGCTCAATGGTGGATGGGTCTCGGTGCATGAGGTCCTGCAGGATGTCGAACATTCCCCGGTTGGCTTCGTCTATCTCGTCATCCATGGTCAGGACATGCCGGGCCAGTCGAGGATTCATGTTGGTCAAGGAGTCCAGACTCGCCCGCACCATTTCGCGGACACCCTCGGCCATCTTGGGAAAATCGAGAGAAACCTGCAGCGGCTCCCGGGTGGCCAGATAGGCCGCCCGTTCGGCGATGTTTACGGCCAGGTCCCCCATGCGCTCCAGGTCGTTGTTCACCTTCAGCACCGCAACGATGAAGCGAAGGTCTGCAGCCACCGGTTGGTGAAGGGCCAACATCTTGAGACACTCTTCTTCAATCAGGACTTCCCGGGTGTTGATCCGGTCGTCTTCGCGCATCACCTGCCGGGCCAGTTCCAGCCGTCGATCGACCAGGGCCAGAATCGCCTTGTTGGTTGCATCCTCGACCATGGAGGACAGGATCAACAGTTCCTTGTTCAAGTGTTCCAGGTCCTTCTGCAAATGGATGGACATTCAAGTCCTCCCTTGGGTCGGAGCCTTTGGCTCTGATCGGGCCGCCAGGCTCGAAAATGATGTTTCGGACGGCTCACGAAATCTCCGGGAACCGCTAAAGATCAACCGAAGCGCCCGGTCACATACTCTTCGGTTCTCTGATTCCGGGGTCTTGTAAAGACCTGGTCGGTCTCCCCATATTCGACCAGGCTGCCGTTCTCCAGAAAGGCTGTCAGGTTCGAGACCCGGGCCGCCTGTTGCATGTTATGGGTGACGATAACGATCGTGTATCGTTCCTTCAGCTCGAACATCAGGTCTTCGATGCGGGCTGTTGAAACCGGGTCGAGCGCCGAGCAGGGTTCGTCCATCAGGATAACGTCCGGCTCCATGGCCAGGGCGCGGGCGATGCAGAGTCTTTGCTGCTGGCCTCCGGAAAGCGCCAGGGCCGACTCGTGGAGTCGGTCGTTGACTTCTTCCCAAAGGGCGGCGCGGCGAAGGGATTGTTCGACACGGTCTTCCAGATTGCCGGTAAATCCATTGATGGAGGGCCCCCAGGCAACATTCTGAAGAATCGACTTGGGGAACGGGTTCGGTTTTTGAAAAACCATTCCGATGCGGCGTCGAACCTCTACGGGATCGACCTCACGAGCATAAATGTCCGAACCCAGGTAAAGGATCTGTCCCTCCATGCCCACGTTGGGAATGAAGTCGTTCATCCGGTTGAAGGCCCTCAGCAGAGTGCTCTTGCCGCAACCCGAGGGTCCGATGATCGCGGTAATCCGATGTTGAGGAATGGAAAGAGAAACGTTCCGGATGGCGGGCTTTGTCCCATAACGAATCGTCAGGTCGATGACATCCAGGACAGACCGGGACTGTGCCGCGGGTGAGATTTGAGCATCGGGTGTCGTCTGCGTGTTCATCGACCTGTCCTCTCGGCGCGCTGCCGAATCCATACGGCGGTGGCATTCATGAGCAGCAGTGTCACCAGAAGTACCATGATTCCGGCTGCGGCCAACTGATGGAAGTTTTCCTGGGGGCGGGAGGCCCAGTTGAAGATCTGGATGGGCAGGGCCGTAAAGGCATCCATTGGCCCTTCCGGCACGAAGGCCACGTAAGTCAGGGCGCCAATCATCACCAGGGGCGCCGTCTCGCCGATTGCCCGCGACAATGCCAGGATCACGCCGGTCAGAATTCCCGGCAGCGCCACGGGCAGGACTTGCGACCTCACCGCCTGCCAGCGAGTCGCTCCCAGGGCAAAAGCGGCGTGACGAATGGAATCAGGCACGGCGCGGAGCGCCTCTCGCGCGGCGATGATGATGACGGGAAGAATCAGCAGCGTCATGGTCAGGCTTCCGGCCAGGACACTTCGCCCCAGTGCCAGGAACCGTACAAATAGAACCAGCCCCAGAATCCCGTAGACGATGGAGGGCACCCCCGCCAAATTGCCGATGTTGACCTCGATCAACTGTGACAGCCGGTTCCTGGGGGAATATTCCTCCAGGTAAATCGCGGCTGCAACCCCGACCGGGATGGATATTCCGGCCGTAAGGGTGATCAGCCAGACGGTTCCCCAGAGTGCCGACTTGATGCCTGCCTGCTCCGGAAACCGGGAGGGAAATTCGGTGAGGAACTGAAGGTCGAGCCAACGGATTCCCTCACGAGTGACGTGGAACAGCAACACCGCCAGGATGACGATCCCGGCCCACGCCACCGCGGCGCACAGAAGGCGAAAACCTCTGGTGACAGCGTGCCGGCGCCGGAGGCGATCGGAGCTCATTCGTAGACCTCGCGGAATCTCGCCAGCACTCTGTGGGCGATGATGTTCATGCTCAGGGTGATGGCGAACAGCAGGGTGGCCACGGCAAAGATGGTCTGGTACTCGACGGTGCCCACGGGGGTGTCGCCGAGGCTCACCTGGACGATATAGGCTGTCATGGTCTGAATGCTTTCGAGTGGGTTCATGGTCATCTTCGGTGTTGCTCCCGCGGCCAGCGTCACCGCCATGGTTTCTCCAATGGCGCGGGAAGCGGCCAGGACGAACGATGCCATGACTCCCGAAAGAGCCGCCGGCAGGACCACCCGCAAGGTCACTTCAAACTGGGTGGCGCCCAGGGCAAAGGCTCCCTGACGGAGAGACTCCGGGACGGCGCGTAGCGCGTCGTCACACAGGGAAGCCGTCATGGGCAGCACCATGATGCCGACCACGATGGAGGCGCTGGCGGCGTTGAAAATCTGCGTTTGGGGGAAAATGGCGGCAATCAGCGGAGTCACGAAGGTGAGTGCGAAATAGCCGTAGACCACGGTGGGAATTCCCGCCAGAATCTCCAGAACCGGCTTGAGCGCCCTCCTCACCCCTGCGGAGGCAAACTCCGCCAGGTAAATGGCGCTGGCCAGTCCCACGGGTATCGCGATCAGAGAAGCACCGATGACGATCTGCAGCGTGCCGGCGACCAAAGGAAGCACACCGAAGGATCGGGGTTCCAAAAGCGGTGTCCATCGGGTTCCCGAGAGGAAATCCAAGACTCGTACCTCTCGGAAAAAGGAGTAGGCTTCCCACGCCAGGATGGCAATGATGGACAGCGTGGTCAGAATGGACAGGAAGGCGCAAAGGAAGAGTACGAATCGGATCAACTCCTCCTTTGTCCGGGATTTCCTGGTGCCTGCGCCTGCCAGTAATGGTTTAGCCGTTGAGCCCTGCGACAAGATTTCTTCCTATTCCTTGAGGCTGAGCAGATCTTCAAGGCTCACGCCAACCCTGTGTCCCGAGGCGAACAGCGAGCCCGTGGCTCGTTGCTCGAATCTCTCGAGCGCCAACCGGTAGACGCGATCGGGCAGGGGCACGTATCCGACCTCCGTCACCAGCGTCGGCGCGTTCTCAAGATAGAACCTGACGAAGGCCGCGACCTCCGGACGCTCGGAGGCTTTCTTGCCGACATAGATGAAAATCGGCCTCGAAAGAGGTTCGTAGCTTCCGTCGTTGATGGCCTGTTCCGACGGCGCAACCGGTCCCTTGCCGCCATCGATCGGCACCGCCTTCAGTCGGGAGCGATTCTCCCCGTAGTAGGCGTAGCCAAAGAAACCCAGAGCATTGGGGTCTCCTGCAATTCCCTGCACCAGCACGTTGTCGTCCTCGCTGGCGGTGAAGTCGGCGCGGCAGGCCTGTGACTTTCCGTTGATGGCCTCCGTAAAGTAGTCGAAGGTTCCGGAGTCGGTCCCCGGTCCATAGAGATTCAGGCCACGGTCCGCCCAGTCGGCCCGGACGTCGCTCCACTTCTTTACCGTGCTCCCCGGTTGCCAAATCTTCCGAAGCTCGTCCACGGTCAAGGAATCGACGAATTCATTCCCTGGATTGACCAGCACGGATATCCCGTCGAAAGCGACCGGGAGCTCAATGAATTCGATCCCATTTTCCGAGGCCATTGAGATCTCTTTTGCCTTGATTGGCCGTGAGGCATCGTTCAAATCCGTTTCTCCGGCACTGAACTTCTTGAAGCCTCCTCCGGTACCCGATATCCCGACGGTAACCCGGATGTCCCGATGTTGCTTCTGAAACTCCTCGGCCACGGCTTCGGTAATAGGGAAGACGGTGCTGGAACCGTCCACTCTCACGGTGGTTGGCCCGTTTCCTTCGCCTCCGGCACAGCCGAACAGGAAGATCGACGTGTACAGCGCACCAAGAGCAACAATGATTCCCTTCCCATTTGTCCAGTGCCTGGTCTGCTTCATCGGCGCCTCCTTTCTCCAACAAGACATATACAGGCCTCTTGTAAAGATCCAATAAAGAGGCGAGCCTTTTGCAAAATTCGGCAGGTAGGTGACGCCCCCGACAACGGGGCGGATCATTCGAGAGTGAAACAAGAGAAGTTCATGGCCTGTCGGGAACAAGATATTGAACATCGATGCACAGGATGCACAGGATTAACAGGACGAGAGCTTTCTGCA
>JAPPFQ010000177.1:3808-7950 GCA_028875135.1 Acidobacteriota bacterium | reverse complement strand
CCCCCCGGGAGCGCGGGCGTCCCGCCCGCAAGCACTCCCGTTGCGTGCCGCTCAGATTCCCTGCGATGCGGCAGCCAGCCACCCCGCCGGCGGGAAATGAGGACCCGAATTATTTCTTCCCGACCTCCGGCACCGAAAGGTTACGACAGATCTTGCGGGCCAAGCGGTTAGGTATTTCCGTATGGCGTGGAACGGTCTCGACGGCACCAGTATTTGAATTGCACCACAGCAAATGAGAACGCCCCTAGCGTTTGAGGTAACAACCGTGCAGCCGAAGATGTCGGAGCAAACTGACCCGTTTCACGGGATGGTGACCGTTTCTCGGATGGCCTCTGGCGGCACACCGCGCAACCCCTCCTCCCGGCGATCCGTGAGAATAAGCACTATGGCCTCAGCTAGATTCTCGCGTGCTTCGTCCCTGGTCTTGCCTTGACCGTTGGCCCCGGGAATTTCAGGGCAGTAGGCAACATGCCATTCACCATCCTGCTCAATAACCGCCGTGAACTCGTTTCTCATCGATCACCCTTCGTGAAGACTATTACGCTCCAAGACGGAATTTTACTCGTTACATGAAGAAACATCGAGGCATTCCAATGGGTCGATGAAGTTGCGAGCTTCTTTCCCATAAGGCGCTTCGTTAGTCTGCAAAAAGTATCGCCTCGTTTTCCGCCCGACGGTCGGCGTGCGGATCTTCTTCAGACTTGAATACTCGAAGCCACTCCACATAGCTGCTGGGAAGGTCGTGCTCGACAGCGCCAGACACCACCAGTGCCTTGTACCAATGATACGGTCGCAACCCCCGCTCCTTTCTGGTGGCGATGTAGGTTTGCGCCAAAGCTGTTCCCTGTTTCGTAATTACCTCGACAGTCTCGAGCTCGTACCCTTCCCCACGACCCTCTGCCCTGTCTAAAGCACGTCTATCCGAACAACTGATCTCAAAGATCACGCCGTAGACACGGTCCGTCTCGTTTCCAGTCTCCTCGGCATCGCATTTTCCAGAGCCATCCAGACTCAGTTTGTCAAAAGTCAGCCTGCGCCCAGCAATGTATCCGGTGCCTATGGACACGGCGGAGGGTGCTCGGCAGGGGGACGTGATCCGACGTGTGAGCATATTTGAGCCGTATGCGAAATAGTGAACCGTTATGTGTGCCATGCCGATGGTCAGTTCCAATGAGCGTAGAATCAGGTGGCTTGAATGGCGTGTGATGCCATTCTCATGGAAGATATCGATCTATTTCCATCGCGCCATGAAATACACCGACGATGTCAATCTGCTCATTGTCCGCCAACAGATACGCAATTCTGTAGTGTCCGTAGAGCAATATACGAATCTCACCTTCTGGTTCAGAACGGTACCTGTGACCTATCTCCGGATATTCCCTAAGTAGCTGCGCCTTTTCATATATCCCTTCCACAACCTTGGCTGCTGCCCTGGGATCGTCCTGGGCAATATAGTCGTAGATGTTTTTCAGCCAGGTTTCTGCCTCTATTGTCCATCTTATTTCTGCCATGAACGGATACGGTGCCCCATCTCTCTATCGGATATCACACGGCCTTCTCGGGAATCCATAAGACCACGCTCCACCATGCGTTCGAACGCAAGTTCGCGCAGGATTTCCTCATAGGTCGCATCATCCGGCTGCGAATCAATGACTTCCTTCATTTTCTCTTTCACTATTGCCATGGACTCTCTCCTCCACTTGAGGCACACACGTGCTCAAACCACGACTGAGCACAAAACCAACCCGCACAACTCCTGCTTACTCCTTCCCCGCCGCTTCAGCGGCTGACTGGGGACGGCCGGAGACGTCGCCTCCCAGCCAGCGGTAGGGGCGCGGGTAAAGGGCCAGGGAGCGGTCCTCCAGCGGCGGCTTGACGGGCACGCTGCCCCGCTGGGCCGAGATCTTGCTGGCGATGGCCACTTCCAGGGCGTGGCGCTGGGTTTCTCCGGTGATGCGGGGCGGAATCCCCTTGGCCACGGCGTCGATCAGGCAACTGATGGGGGCCAGCACGTAGTGCCGCTCCGACCCGTGGTGGCCGATTCGATCCAATAGTGGGTCCAACTGCCTGGATACCGGCGCCCAGGACCAGGGCCGATAGCCGTGGTCCACTTCCTTGCGCGCGCCCCTGGCGTCGAATCCCTGGAAGATCTGGGTCAGCGGCTCTCCGTGGCGGTCCCATCTCACCAGCGCATCCTCCGTCCAGACTTCCACCCCACGATGGGGAGCCTCCTCCTTGCTGCCAAAGACCTGGCACTCCAGCCCGGAGGTCAGCCGGAAACGGCCGTTGATGCTCAATCCATAGTCGGTGGCGGCATCGTCCAGAGCCTCGGGCGGGCTTCCCCAGGTGATCAGTTCCTCCACCCGGGCCTGGGCGAAGTGCTCCAGAACCAGGATGCGTGCCGATCCACCGGCCAGGATTTCGCCTCGGTAGCTGTGGACGGCCGCCCCCTGGCGCGTCCCCAGTTCTCCCGAGGCCAGTCGCCTGCCGGCTTCCTCCACCTCCCAGTTGGCCCTCTCCAGGGCGCCGCCAGCCAGCACGGTCCCCCGCTGCTTGCAGGTCTCGATCATCCGGTCGGCGTCGGACAGCTTGGCGGCGAAGGGCCGGTCGGTCTGGACTCCCTTGACTCCCGCCTCGGCGCAGGCCACCACGCCAGGCGTCATATATTTGGTGGGGGTGATGATGGCCGCCAGGTCGGGGACCACCTCCTTCAGCATGGCATCGGCGTCCCGGAAGAGAGCCTTCACCCCGAAGCGCTCTCCCACGACCTTGCGCCGCTCGGGGTTCCACTCCGCGATGGCCACCAGGTCGGTCTGGGGGAGAGCCTGGTAGATCTCGGCGTATTGCTGCCCCAGGCGGCCGCAGCCGATGATGGCCACGCTCAGCCTGTCCTTTGCCGCGGCCCCTGCCGCCTTGCGAGGATACAGCCCGCCGGCCGCTACCGCCGCCGATACGGATTGAATGAGGAAATCCCGTCTGTTCACCGTGTTCATACTTTCTGCTCCTCCGGAGTTTCTGCCGGTTGCCCGGGCTTGGATGGGTTCGGCCCCGGCCCGTCAGTTCTCCTTGGGCCCAGGCCAGTCGTCAAAATATCTCCCCGAATCCTGATCTTGTGTCGCAGGCTGCCGATCAGGTGGGCATGCTGCCGGTCATCATGCTGCCGGTCAAATGGAACAACGCGCGCGACCGGTTTGCCGCGCTTTGTGACGATCAAGCCGTCGGCGTCCAGCCGGTCCAACAAGGCCAGGCACTGCGCCTTGAACTTTGCAACTCCAATCGTTTTCATCTCACGTCTCCTCCCGGAATGTACATAAGTATACGCCTGGATTTCTTGAGCCGAAACGACATTGACAGGTGGGTCAAGTATTGAGAATTGCGATTGCAGATTGTTTGTGGAAAGAGCACCGAATCCGGGAGGCAAAAGTCTCCCGGCAGGAAGGGTTCATGATATCCTGCACATCCTTCAACCCCTCTGTGGACCGGGAAGTCGCGGCGACAGCCTTCACCGGCGATCGCTTCGCGCAAACCGGTGGCTTCAGGTCCACTCCGTGCAAGGAGATTTGCCATGATCAGACGCCAATTCATGAAAACAGCCCTGGCTGCCGGCCTGACCTCGGCGGCCGTCCCGGCGTCATCGGCGGCGGGCCGGCCGGCTCCCGGAGCCAGTGATCAAGGGGGCAGGAAGAAACCCCGGATCATGTTTTATAACGACGCTCGCCATCCGGCCATCTACATGTACGAACCTCCCATGGAGAAGGAGCAGTTCGAGGCCGCGGTGGATGAAGTGCTGGGAACTCCGGTCGACACCCTGGTGTTCGGTTTGGGGGATGGACGCACGGTGCTTCACAAGACCGAGGTGGGAGAGCTGTGGGGAGATCCGGTCAAGAAGTGGCCCCACCTAATTTTCCGCCGGGCCCACCAGAATGCCAAGATGATGCTGGAATCGGGACGGGACCCCTTGCGCATCGTGTGCGACCACGCCCGGGCCAACGGATTGATGCTCTATCCGTCCCTGCTGCTCAACCGGGGGCGAGGAGCCGACCGCCATCGGGACGTTCGCGCAGCCAATTTCACCTGGGAGAACCGGCACCTGGAAATTGGAGCCGGTGGCAACCTGGACGAGAGCTTTAACGGAGCGAGGC
>JAPPFQ010000177.1:0-3798 GCA_028875135.1 Acidobacteriota bacterium | reverse complement strand
CGGGAGGTGCAGGACGAGCGTTTCGCGCTCATCGAGGAAGTGCTGAAGAACTACCCCATCGACGGGTTCGAGTTGTGGTTCGGCCACCACTATTTCTTCCACCCCAAGGAGGTGGAAGCCGGCCTGGAAACCATGACCAATTGGGTCAAGCGGGTCCACAAGGCCGTCAAGGCCAGCGGCAAGGACCGCGAGCTGGCGGTTCTGGTCCCCGCCAACATCGAGTGGGCTCGCTCGCTGGGGCTGGATGTGCCGGAGTGGATCCGGCAGGGCATCGTGGACGTGATCAACGGCCAGAACTACTATCAGAAGATCGACAACCTGGCGGACTTCCGGCCCTTGCTCGAGATTGCCAAGGGCACCTCCTGCCGCATTCACGCCGGCACCAACGCCATCCTCAACTCGGACCGCGTCAGCGGCGGCACCATCGAAATGATTCGCGGCGTGGCCTGCAACTACTGGGCCCAGGGAGTCGACGGCCTCTACCTCGGCCAGTGGTTTGCCGGCACCAACTGGCCCTACAAGGCTCCCTTCTACGAGCAGTTGAGAGAGGTCGCCTATCCCAAGCTCATGGCCCCCAAGGACAAGTTCTACATGGTCCCGACCGCCGATCAGACTCGAAGCAGGCCTCCGACCCAAACGGCTCCGCTCCCTGTCGAGCTGAAGGAAAACCGGCCCGTCAAGTTCGAGCTGCCCATTGCCGACGATCTGCCTTACTGGGACAAGCAGAAACGGGTTCACGAAGTGCTGTTGCGAATCCGTCTGGCCGACAGCACCGAACTCGATCGAGTGACGTTCCGGTTCAACGGCAAGGAACTGCCCCAGTCCCAGGCGCGCAAGATCAACCACCTCTACCGCATGCATGCGCCTCGCTTCCGGGTCAACAACGCCTACTGGTACATCTACCGGCTGGACCGGGACCACTGGCCCAGGCAGGGCAAAAACAGCATCGAGGTCACCCTCAACAAGCGGGACCCCGACATCACTCCTACGCTGAAACTCCGCGACATCGAGATCGAGACACGATACTTGATGGGGAAAAATTACTATCGGAGCAACGAGGATACCGACCTCGGCCCGGCGGCCATCGCGAGGCCCCGAGCCTAGAGTAATCGTAGGAGGAACTGACGGCATGCGTCCTTTCACCAGACTGGGGACAATCCTTTTCCTACTGCTTTGCTGGTGCGGCAGCTCCGCGTTTTGGGGACAACCGCCTCCGGAAGTCCCCATGACTCAGATTCCCCACATCGCCCCGTTCGCCCGGGACCGCGAGATTGCCGACCGCTTCTCAAACCTTGCGGAGTTTTCCATTCGGCTCCTGCAATGGAAGGACACGGACCGTCCCTCCGTGATCAAGGCGCAACGATGGCTCAAGTCGGAACTCTACAAACAGACAGCGCTCGGCGGCGGCGCCAGCACTCCGACCCGGGCCGAGGCCGACCGCATGGCCAGCGACGGCTACTGGTCGCTGGAGAGTCCCCATCTGGCTAAAATCGAGGTTGGGGAAGACATCAAGGTGATCGCGAAGCCGCGCCCACTGCGCCTCTTGGGAGGCAAACCCTATCCGCTTCCGGTGGTTCTGCGAAACAGCGGCGCCTCTCCTGTTACGGTCAGCCTCCAAACAACCAGCAGGAAGGGAACGGAGGTCCACACGCTTCGTCTACTGCCCGGCCAGGCGACGGGCACCTTCATGACGCTGCACACAGAGGCAGACTCGGAGGCCGTGCCCAGCCTGGAAGTGCTGGCCCAAGGCCGGACCAGGCCCATTCCGCTGGCGGCTTCGGTGGTCCAGACGGGCCGCCTGACGGTGCGTGTGCTGGATGAGGAGGGCTCGGTGACGCCGGCCCGGATTTACCTCACCGGCTCCGACGGGCGGGCCTACGGGCCGCCAGGGACGCAGGCCCGGGTGTCCAATGCCGACTACGGACAGCCCTTCGGCGGGGACTACTACTTTTACAGCGGCGGCGAGTTCCAGGTCGATCTGCCTCCCGGAGAAGCCACCCTGGAGGTGGTGAAGGGTTTCGAGTACCAACCGGTCTCCCGGGAAGTCTCTATCGCGGCCGGCGGTTCCGGCACCACCGAAGTCCGGCTGGTAAAGCCGTTCGACCTGCGCCGGCAGGGTTGGTTCTCCGGAGACACCCACATTCACCCCAACGTGTACGACGATCGTCTCATCAGCCCCGCCGAGGTTCGACTCATCTCCAGGGCCGAAGACCTCAATCTTCCCCAGTTGCTGGTCTGCAACGACGTTTCCTCCCACATCAACGACCGGCAGTACTTCCAGGGGCGGCCCCATCATCTCTCCGAAGAGCACACCATCCTCTACTGGAACCAGGAGATGAGGGCCGGGGACGTCAACAACCACGTGGGCTACCTGGGCCTGAAGAGGCTGGTTCAGCCGGCCTACGTCGGCTGGCCGGGGACTCCCCTGCCCTTCGACTATCCACCCAACTACCACATGGGCCTGGCCGCCAAGGCCCAGGGAGCCGTGGTCACGTATGTGCATCCCGGACTGCCTTCCCAATACCCGATAGATATTGCGCTGGGAGCCGCCGACACCATCGACGTGCTGTGCCAGCGCAACGAGGAAGTCAACACCGAACACTGGTACCAACTGCTCAACTGCGGCTTTCAGTGCCCCATCTCGGCGGGAACCGACGCCTTCCTGAACGTCCCCTATCACCTGATCCCGGGCGCCGGACGGCTCTACGCCCGGGTCGACTCCCCCCTCACCTACGATAGTTGGCTCAAGGCCTACCGGGAAGGCCGCAGCTTCGCCACCAACGGGCCGCTGCTGAAGTTCCGGGTCAACGGCAAAGAAGCCGGAGAGGAAATCCACTGGAAAACCGGGAGCCTGCCGTTGGAGATCCAGGCCGAGGCCGTCTCCCATGTGCCCATGACCCGCATGGACCTGATCGTCAACGGCAAGGTCGCCGCCAGCCAGGAGGCTGGGGAAGAGGGGAAACTCATTCGCCTGATCCGCGAACTGGAGATCTCCGACAGCTCCTGGGTGGCCGTGCGGGTCCACGGCGAAGCCCACAAGTTGATCCCCAACGATGTGGCTCTTTACGCTCACAGCAGTCCCGTGTATTGTTACCGGGGCAACCGGAGGATCGCCGTCAGGGAGTCGGCCGCCTTCCTCATCCGACAAATCGACCAGCTCATCCACAGGCTGGAAACCCGGGGGGTATTCCGGGAAGCGGCCGACAAAGAGGCCATGTTTGAATGGTTCAGGAAGGGGCAGCAGGTATACCGCAAGATCGAGGCCGAGGCGGTTTGGTGACCGTCCGCGGAGCCTGTGACCGCCTGACAGCCGGACTTTCGCAGCAGGGCCCAGGCCGGAATTCCGAAACTCTCCGGCACGGACTCGGAATCGTTATCTCACAGGGAGGTTTCTTGTGATCAGACGTGAATTCATCAGGTCGGCCGCGACTCTGGGAGCGGTTTCGGCCAGCGGACTTTCGCTGGGTGCGGCGCCCGCCGCCTTGCCCAAGAAGAAGGGAAAAGCCAAGTATCGAGGCGGCGTGGTGGGCCTGGGCTGGATGGGCGTGCTCTACGACATGGGCACACGCGACTATGAGAACATCCTGGGTTCCTACAAGACCCCCAAGTACGACCTGGAGAGCGCCAAACGTCCCACTCCCGACTGGCTGGACGTTCACCGCAAGTTTCACCACCACGACCATCCGGGCAAGGAGGGGCTGGTGGCCACCTACGCCGAGGCCATCTGGGACCGCCCCGAGGTGGAGCTGGTGGCCGGCGCCGACCGGGACAAGAAGCGGCTGTCCATGTTCGGCGAGC
>JAPPFQ010000631.1 GCA_028875135.1 Acidobacteriota bacterium | reverse complement strand
ATTCCTGGGTGGACCGCCTGTGGTCGGTTGTTCCGGCGGTTTATTGCCTGATCGTTGCCGTGGATCTCGAGTTTCAATCGGCTCGGGTCACCGTGATGACCGTGCTGGCCACAGCGTGGGCGATACGATTGACGTTCAACTATGCCCTCAAGGGAGGGTACTGGATCGGCGGCGAAGACTATCGGTGGATCTATGTCAGAAAACAGATGAGCAGTCTGCAATTTCAACTGATGAACGTGGTGGTTGTCGCAATCGGTCAGATGGCGGTTGTGTGGCTGTTCACCTCGCCCATTCATCAGGCCTGGGTGTATGCGGAGCGCCCCATGGGCTGGCTGGATTTCGTTGCCATCCAGGTGTTCATGGTATTGCTGACTTTCGAGAGTATCGCCGATGCCCAGATGTGGCAGTTTCAGCAGAACAAAAAACGTCTGATTAAAGAGGGGGTCGAAGTGGAGCGGCCGTTCATGGACAGCGGCCTGTTTCGATTCTGTCGCCACCCCAGCTATTTCTGTGAAATGGGGATGTGGGTCACGTTTTACGTGTTTGCCGTCTCCGCATCAGGCCAGTTCTGGCACTGGACAGGTCTTGGCTGCGTCCTGTTGATACTGGTTTTTCAAGGCTCCACACGACTCGCAGAGCAGATTTCCAGCGAAAAATACCCCGCCTATAGCAAGTACCAAGCCAGGGTACCAAGGCTCATTCCGTTTACGAGACTGGGCTGTATCCCGGAAAAGTAGCCTCGTTCTTTCGATTCTTCCCGTAGTTGCAAACACGCTGATGATTGAACGGCTCGGTATTGGCCACCTCTTCGAGCTTTCCCGGACGGAAGCGATTGCGGGGTTTTTCACCCCGCTGGCGATCTTCGCCGTGTTCTTGCTGGCGCAGCTCATTCTGCCGGGAAAGCGGGTTCCCGGCTATGTCATCAATCCGGAGACCGGCAAACCGCGCAACTATCGGCTGAACGGGTTTCTGGTGTTTGCGATCGCGCTGATCGTGTGGGCTCTCGAGCTCACCGGGATGTCCCGTGAGTGGTTCTACCGGTCCTCGATCTATGCGGTGGCGGGCGGAACGGTCTTTACCACGATCTTTACATTCCTGGCGGTGTTCAGCCAGCCGCAAGGCAAGGTAAGGAACCCGATCCTGGCACTGTGGTTCGGGCGTGTCCAGGAGCTGTCGTTCTTCAATGAACGCTTCGACGTCAAGATGTACTTCTATGTCGTCGGCGGAACGATGTTGTCGCTCAACGCACTGTCAGGGGCTGCCTACCACTACGAACTCTTTGGCAAAGACTCCAACCCGGGTGTCTTCCTGTTCGCGGCGTTCTTTACATTCTACGTACTGGACTACTTCATCTTTGAGCGAGTCCAGCTATATACCTACGATGTGATCCATGAGAATCTCGGCTTCAAGATGTTCTGGGGAGGCCTCATGGTCTACGGGTGGTTGTTCATCCTCCCGTTGTGGGGCATGGCCGCTTACCCGTCCCCCGGATTCTCCCCGGCATGGACCTATGTGTGGCTCATTGGAACGGCCGGGCTGTTCCTGCTCGGGTGGGCCATTTCGCGCGGCACAAACCTGCAGAAATACACCTTCAAGCGATGGCCCGAGCGCAAGTTTCTCGGGCTCATCGAGCCTGAAACCATCGAGGCCGGTGACCGCAAGATCCTGTGCAGTGGTTTTTGGGGTGTCGCCCGCCACTTCAACTACATGGGCGAGGGGTTCGTGGCCCTGTCCATTGCCCTGGCATTCGGCTATTTCACCAATCCCTGGGCCTGGACCTACTTTGTCTTCATCGTCCTGCAGTTCATTTTCCGTCAGCGTGATGACGACAGGTGCTGTGCCGAGAAATACGGCGCCGAAAAGTGGGCGGAGTACCAGGCACGGGTGAAGTACCGGATCATTCCCGGCGTTTATTGAGAGGACTCTCTGCGGAGTTTCTCGCGACCGATTGTCCTCCGAGCACAGAGTCGCCACTATCCATTCCACCGTTCCCGACGGATCGCCTCCCGGATGTGTGCCAGGTGGTGGCGTCCATGCCAGGCATAGGAACCGATGGTCTCCGCCAGGTTTGCAGGACCAGAATCGGGGTGAATGAAGATCCTGTCGAGGTCTCGCCGAGTCAGGGAACGCAAGAGGGCCACCCAGCGTCGATGGAGCGCCTCCAGCAGGTCCAGAGATGCCGAGACCGGAGCGACCGCGTAGTCCGGCAGTTCCGCCCACCGGTCCTCGAAATAAGCCTTGATCTCGGGCCGGTCTTCAGTCAGCGTCCACTTGAACCGGATGAAACTGTTCATGTGACTGTCCGGCAGATGGTGAATCACCTGGCGGATGGTCCAGCCCCCGGGACGATAGGGGGTGTCCAGTTGGGTATCAGTCAATCCCTTGACGGCTCTCCTGAGGTCGTCAGGAAGGGCTTCGATTTCGTTGATCCACTTCTCGATCTGATCCTTGTCTATCCGGGTTGGAGGTTCAAAGCGGCCAATCGGGTACCGCAGCTTCTGCAGGTCTTCAGTCATTGTGACTCCAGGTGATTGTCGAATGGTAGGCTCTATTTCTGCGTTCATGTCTCCGAAACTCAACTCTTCGTCTCAATAGATTCTCTGCCCAAGCTGCTGCCCCACCTCAGTTCACTTGGTCAGCCGCGAGATTAAATGGGAAAGGACTTTTTCGGCTGCTTCTTTGCAGTTCCAAGTGTATCCGCTGGCCAGTAGCGGGCCGATATCGGCGGTAAATTGTGGATCGCGCAGTTTCCCCGCGATGTTCTGTTGGAATCCATCGCGCGTTACACTGTGGCCACCATGCGCCATATACTGCAAGAATGCGCCAATGACTCGATCTGCATCGAGTCCCTTTTCCTGCAGTGCTACATGGAGGTCGAATAGGTCTCTGGCCTTGCGACGTTGATAGAGCGCCCGCAGTTTTGTCCCCAATAGTTCAGCCAGTTCATAGGTGGTGATTTCTCCACTCCCTTCAAACCACCGCGAATGGACGCTGAATGGTAGTCGCTTGAATCCGTACACGGCAAAGTGCTCACGCGAGTTGATTTCGA
This sequence comes from Acidobacteriota bacterium, assembly GCA_028875135.1. Classification (GTDB taxonomy): domain Bacteria; phylum Acidobacteriota; class Terriglobia; order Versatilivoradales; family Versatilivoraceae; genus Versatilivorator. The sequence goes on along the minus strand of JAPPFQ010000631.1, from coordinate 4,910 downwards.
CCTTGAGCCTTAGCATGAGAGGCGGCGCGTCTTCGGATTGAAAGCGGTAGACGAATGTCACACGACCCTCGGTCTGTTTCCATCGCGGCCTGCCTAACCATGGGTCGAGAACTCCTCGTACCGCCTCCATCATCGGCCCGGCCTGTTCGGCCCTGACTTGCACCAGGTCTATGTCTTCGGAATAGCGGGCAGGCGGGCGAAGGTGAAGCTTGTAGAGCGCCGTGCCTCCCCGGAAAGCCAGAGAGTCTGCAAGAAGAGGATGGGTGAAAATTGCGATGAGTGCTCGGCTGACGACAAGGTCCTGTTCCACTTGGAAATCCTGGACCCAAGGTACCTGAGAGCGCCACTCGGTGATGTAATCGCGCGGAATCACAGATCCGGTTCTATATCGACGTTGACGAGGATTTTCCAGTTCCCATCGCGTTGCGCGTTCTTGCGTACTACCCCCGGGAGAAGAGGAACCGTTTGTCGGGCTTTGGCTCTGACATAGGTCCTTAGTTGGCCGGTCGGTTCGCGAGCGCCGGCAGAGTCAAGGAGGTATCCAAGCCTTTGTGCCCAGGCTATAGGAGCGCACTGTGCCGCCGTCAGCAGTTTCTGGGGATCGATTCGCTCCACAAGTTCCAACAGGACAGTCGCTACCTGATCCAGCCCGCCAACGCGGCCGTAATAGCCCACGAGATCGACAGCCGTCGCCTCCGGCGTCGAAGCGTGGATCAAACCGCGGGGCGTTTTGAAGCTCTGAACCGGAACCTGCCGAAGGGCATTGCGGACGATGAACTTCGCACGCACGTGGCCACAGGAGAGGGGCCGGCGCGCCCTTTCGAGCAGCACCTGGAATTCCTGTGGCCGGTGATGGGCTGCGCCGTGATATTGCGCTGCCGATAGCAGCCCGGCATAGTAGGGTTGATCTAGTCGCTCCATCAGCGCCGGAATAAACTGATCTGCCGGCAAGCATCCCAGAGCACGGTATTCCGGGGGGACGATCACGTAAAAGCCCCGCGCAGGCTGTGCAATCATTTTCTGCCGGGCGAGCCGGTTCAGGGCGAGCTTGGTCGCATCGGCGGACACGCCAAGTGCCTTTCGAGCGTCGCTCGACAGGAAGTGATAGCGCCCGGAAGCGGCAAGTGAACTGATATAGTCCTTGGCATGTAGTTGGCTAGATCTATATATCATATGCATAAAGTATCATTTTGTGATCCTTTGTGCAATCGAGATCTGCCTTATCCCTTTGAGTCGTGCTTCGAATTCTCCTCCTTGCCGCAATTCTGTGAGACTGTCGAACAATTCGGAGTCCCTGCCGCCCAAGATCCCGAAAAGCCCTTCAGGCTTTGCCTGATATAATCCCGACCATGAGCATCAAGGCTGAGTACAGGAACGGGGTCTTCAAGCCCCTGGTGGAAGTGGGCAACGCCGTTCAGGGAAAGATCTACGAAGTCTTCTCAGAGGGAGAGCTGAGGCGATTAGCCGAGGGATTGAGGTGGTTGAGGGACTCGGAGCGAAGCTTTGAGTTCTGGGAGAATGGCGAGGATGCCGTCTACGACAGGTTATAGGCAGGGCGACATTGTTTCTGTTTCCTTCCTCTTCGCCGACGTCACATTCCGCAAACACTGGCCAGTGCTGACCATTTGCCCTGATTCTTTTGTCGCTGCTGGTGAGGACCTTATGCCGGCTGACATTCCACCCTGGGTGAGGCATTCATGATCTCCGTCAAAAAGATCCTGCTGGCGGGCGTTGGCCTCTTGTTGCCGAGCGGGCCTGCTGGCGCCCAAGCGATGCCCGGTCTACCGGAAATGGACCAGCGAGCCACCAGGATACGCCACCTGCACCTGCCTTATACCTTCCAGCCGTTTCTGACCGAAGAGGCCTGGTTGCGGCGGGCCGGGGATCTGCGGCGGCAGATAGAGGTCAGCACCGGGCTGTGGCCGCCGGTGGAGAAGAGTCCCCTCAAGGCGCGGATTTTCGGGAAGGTTTCCAAGGGGGACTACTCCATTGAGAAGGTCTTCTTTGAAAGCTATCCGGGGTTTTACGTCACCGGGAATCTCTACCGTCCGGTGGGCAAAAAGGGGCCCTTCCCGGGAATCCTGACTCCCCACGGTCATTGGGCTTACGGGCGGCTGGAAAATCAGTCCCTCGCCTCGATGCCGGGCCTCGGGATCAACCTGGCCAGGCAGGGCCACGTGGTCTTTGCCTACGACATGCTGGCCTACAACGACAGCCGCCAAGTCAAGGATCACCGACGTCCGCTGGACCGAAGCTTCAGCCTGTGGGGCATCGACTGGCTGGGGATTCAGCTCTGGAACAGCATTCGCTCGGTGGATTTCCTGCAGTCCCTGCCCGACGTGGACCCCGACCGGATTGGCTGCACCGGGGCTTCGGGCGGGGGGACACAGACCTTCCTGCTGACCGCGGTCGACGATCGGGTCAAGGTCTCGGCGCCGGTCAACATGATTTCCCACTACATGCAGGGCGGCTGCATCTGCGAGAACCAGGCCAACCTCCGGCTCGACACCAACAACATGGAGATTGGGGCCCTGATGGCTCCCCGGCCGCTGTTGATGGTCTCGGCCTCGGGGGACTGGACCCGGGAGACGCCCCGGGTGGAATTTCCGGCTGTCCAGAGCGTCTATCGCCTGCTGGGCGCCGGGCACAAGGCGCAGACCATGCAGTCCATGGCCGATCACAACTACAACCGGGAGAGTCGGGAGGCCGTCTATGCCTGGTTCGGCCGCTGGCTGCTGGGGGAGAGCGACGCCAGCCAGTTCAGCGAGAAGCGCTTTCGACTGGGAAGCCCCTCGGAGTTCCTGGTCTTCTTCGGTCGTGACCTTCCCGAATCCGCGGTTACCGAGGAGGAGATGCTGGCCTCTCTGAAGGACAGCTTCCGGCGGCAGATCGACGATCTCCGGCCCCGGGACTCCGAAGGCCTGTCCCGGTTCCGGGAGCTCATGTCCCCGGCGCTGCAGCACGCCCTGGCTGTCGGCTATCCGGACCCCGGCGACGTGATGGCTGTTCCTGCCCCCTCTTCCAAGCCGGGTGGGAGCCGGGAGTTTCACATCGGCCGTCGGGGCCGTGGCGACCGGGTGCCGGCCGCTCTATGGTTCCCAAGGGGGAAGCGCAGGAATCTGACGGCCACGCTGCTGGTCCACGCCGAGGGTAAGGCGGCGCTGGAGGCGCCGGACGCGTCCTGGGTCCGGCCGCTGCTGGCCCGGGGACACCTGGTGATGGCCATTGACGCCTTCAACACGGGCGCGGCCAAGGCCAGGCGGGACATGAGCGATCCGTTCTTCACCACCTACAATCGGACCGACGTTTCCAATCGGGTTCAGGACATTCTGACGGCCGTCGCCTTTCTTGAGAGCCGGCCGGACGTGGCCCGGGTGAACCTGGTGGGCGTGGGGAAGGGGGGACTGTGGAGTCTGCTGGCCCGAGCGCTTGCTCCGCAGCTCCACCGCACCCTGGTGGACGTGTCCAATTTCTCGAGCGGGGAGGACAGGGCCTATCTGGAGCACCTCTACGTTCCCGTGCTGAGGCGGGCGGGAGACTTCAAGACCGCCGCCATGCTGGCACCGGCCACCCGGCTGCTGATCCATAACACGGGCGAGTCTTTCAATACCGATTGGTTCCGGCAGGCCTATGAGTTGGCCGGCAAGACCGACCTGTTGGAGAAGGAGTCGGACGAGATCCCTCGGGAGCGGCTCCTTTCCTGGCTGACCCAATCGGGTCCTTGAGGTCGGCAGGTCCCCGGGTTCGAGCAGGCATGCGGAGGCAGTGCTCTGCCGGAATTGAGTCGGCCGGCCGGTCGCGCCGGAGCCCCTGGATCACCCTGAACCGGAGTCCCAAGCCATGGAGCATCACTTCACTCCCACCCGGTACTACACCACCCTGGGGCCGCATCCGCCGGTGTTGCGGGTTGGCGACGGCGATACCCTGGTGACCACGACGGTGGACGCCTGGGGGGTCGACCACCGGCGCGAGCAGGTGACGCCCAGAAGCAACCCACAGACCGGGCCCTTCTACGTGGAGGGGGCCGAGCCCGGCGATACCCTGGCGGTGGACCTGGAGGAGATCCGGCCCAACCGCGCCTACGGGTTTTGCTATTCGGCGGTGGCGCCCAACGTGGTGGATCCCGACTACGTGGGCCAGTTGCCTCCGGCTATGGTGGCGGAGTGGAGGGTGGACGCCGAGAAGGGAACCGCCACCCTGGTCGGCCCGGAATCCAAGCTGGGGCAGCTTGTGATTCCGCTGGAGCCCATGCTGGGTTGCTTCGGGGTGGCGGCCAAGGGCGGGCAGGCCATCTCCACCGCAACCTCGGCCGAGCACGGCGGCAACATGGATTATCGGGGTTTTGTGGCGGGGACCACGGTCTATTTTCCGGTCTTCGAACCGGGAGCCCTGTTTTTTGTGGGAGACGGACACGCCGTGCAGGGGGACGGCGAGATCGTGGGCACCGGGATCGAGATTTCCATGGATGTCCGCGTCACACTGCGGGTTCTCAAAGGGAAGTCGATCGGGTGGCCGCGGGGCGAGAACGACGAGTGGATCTTTACCGTGGGGAATGCCCGGCCGCTGGATCAGGCCACCCAGCACGCCACCACCGAGATGCTCCGCTGGCTGCAGCAGGACTACGGGCTGGATGGGCTGGGCGCCAATCTGCTCTTGTCCCAGTGTGTCCGCTACGACCTGGGAAACATCTTCGATCCGGCCTATACCATGGTCTGCAAGGTGAGCAAGGGGTTGTTGAGTGGGAGGGTGAGTGGCCGAGTGTTTGCCTGTTAGCTATCTCTCATTTCTCGCCGGGGGGGCTACGCGTCGGCCCCCGATGTCGTCCGATCGAGAAAGACGCGCGGGGACCAGACCTCGACTGACCCATATCGCGTCCTTGTAAAGTCCCGTGTGTTGCCGGTGATCAGTAC
>JAPPFQ010000685.1 GCA_028875135.1 Acidobacteriota bacterium | reverse complement strand
GCAAGAAGACGGGATCGCCGGACGACGAAGCAGTCGCCGCGCTGTGCGGCAAAGGAGACGTGCAGGGCGAGGAATGCAAAACGAGGATGGAAGTGGTCCACTATTTCCTGACCAGGCGCTTCAAGCTGTAATGTCCTGACTTGGAACACCACTGTCCGGCTTCCCCGGAATCCATTCGACTAATGACTAATAAGGAAGGTACCTGCCAAATGATCCGCAATAGTCGTTCGTTCGTGACCGTTCTGGTCGGTACGGGGCTTGCCCTGTGCCTGTTCACTCCTCCCGCTTCCGCGCAGGGCACGCCCTGGCTGGCCGAGCCGGGGACCGGCACCGTCAACATTTCGTTCGTCAACCAGAACGCCACCGAGTTCTACCGCCAGACCACCAAGGTGAAGGGGCCGCTGGAGGCCACCGGGGCCAACCTGGCGCAGAACACCATGTGGTTCGGCGTCAACTACGCCATCAGCGACGCGGTGGCCATCGACCTGCAATCCGCCTGGGCGCGGAGCTTCGTGGCGGGAGGCGTCGGACCGTCGGGCGGCCAGGAGAGCTACAGCGGGATATTCGATTCCACCGTCGCCGTCACCTGGCGAATCGTGGATGAGCTCATCAGCGACGCGCCCAGCGTCGCCGTGCGGGTGGGCGCGATCATCCCCGGCGGCTACGACACCGGCTACATCAACTCGCTCGGGGACGGCGGAGCCGGGGTCGAGACCTCGCTCATTGTCGGCAAGTTCGGCAGCGCGGCAGGAGTCTCGGCTGAGATCGGCTACCGGAGCCGCACCAGCACCGAGGTCAACACGCAGGCGGTGGGCGGCGCTGCCTCGGGTGGGGAGAAGGTCGACATCCCCGCCGACGTATTCCTGAATCTCGGCCTCTTCATCCCGGCCGGCGACCATGTGACCGTCGGGGCGGACTATCGGATGGTCAATGCCCTCTCCGGTATCGACATCGGCGGGGCGGGTTTCTCACCCAGCCGGTTTCCGGGGTTGCAGGAGGACGCACACATCGTCGGCGGCCGGCTGATGGCCGACGTCGCCGACAACATCAGCCTGAACGGATTCGTCGGACGCGTGGTGGCGGGGCGGAACACGGCAGCCTCGCTGCTCATCAGCCTGGGTGTCAGCTTGACCTTCGGCGGAGGCGGCGTCGGGTTCTAACCCCAGAGTCCCTGCCTGGAAGGCATTTTCGGGGAAACACGGGCAGTGTCAGGTTCGTTACCTGTCCTGAACAGGGACGCATGGCCTTCCATTGGGGGTTGTGTCGTTGATAACAGGGATGGAATCCAACCCTCGCCGGAAGTAGTTGGCAGCGTTCCAAAGACTGCCGTTCGCTGCTCCCATTCGCCCGCTGCAGTTGCAAAACACTTTCTCAAGACCGGACACGAGAGAGGCCTTACCTGCTCACGGGTCCAGTCGTTGGGAATTAGGCGGATTAGCGGTAAGTCGCGGGTCGTCGGGCCGAGCCGGGTGCGGTTTGCCGGCTACGGGAACCGGAAAACGCAGCCAGGTGCACCACAACCGTGTCCACCAGGAGAGCGCCGGCCACCAGGTTATCGGCTACGCAACCCAGGTCCCGGCCGAGCCCCAAGGCCGGGCGGTCATCGAACGACGCCTTGATGATGCCGTCGAGGAACGTTCGCGCTCGGGACGTCCGCCCCGACACCTTTTGGGAGACGGGGCGTTCGATGACGTCGACGGCGTAACTGCGGACAAGCCTGGGAAGCATCGATGCGAAGGTGGCAGGCTGGTCGAACAGGTCCAGGCCAACCCGCTCCTTCCCAACCATGAAGATCGCGCCCAACTGCCACGGAAGCGATTTTACGGATTTGACGTATTGGTCGAGCGTCTCGGCATGGCGTTCAAAGATGGAGCTCATGGCTCCGCTGGGCGATTCCGCGTCCATGGCCGCGGCTTTTGCCGCGATGGAATGCCAGACCTGGGCCTGGTCGGAATACCGTTTACCGGTCTCCGCCACCGAATTGAGCACGCTGGCGAGTCTCTCAGTCCTTCCGCGAGCGTATTGAACCCGCTCGGTCACGGCAAAATCGTCCCTTTCGTAGTCCCAACGGCCCTCCTCCACGCACGACACCGGAATGACCACGGTGTGGTGGGCCGGGATGAGCATGGTGAGATTGGCCACGCGATTCTGCTTGGCCCCCACCAATTCTTCTCCGTCGAGAATCAGCACGGACAGCTTGGATCGGTTCTCCACCGCGAGGTCGGGGACGCTTCCAGCGCTGGACACCTCCTTGACGGTGACCAGCCCGTCCCGCAGGCCGTCGGCCAGCATCAGGTAACGGAGCTTGCTCCGAAAATCCGACAGCAAAGGAACCATCGTCAGCCCTTTCCAGGATTGGGGTTTTCCAAGTTTCAGACTGGAGAGGGCGGTCTTCAGTGGATTCATGGGCGGGACGGTTTTCGGTGGATGCATCGGCGGCTCCTTGATATGGTCAGCAAAAATCAGTAAAGTGCATTATTATAGGGCTTGTGGGGACCTTGTCAACAGTAAACACCATTAATTACCATTAAAAATCACTTCCATGGCTTTTGACCGGGAAACTGAGAGCTACACGGCCGCTGAACTGCAGCGCGAGACCGGGTTCGATCGCAGGACCATCGCCTACTACGTGCACGAAGGCCTGCTGCCCAAGGTGGGAAGGCGCGGGTCGCGAACCCGATACCCGAAGCTGATCCGGGACCGGTTACTCTTCATACGAGCGGTGAGGGAGGCGGAACAGAGGGGGACGGTGGCTCCCGTGTCCCTCCGCGACCTCCGCGAAATCTTCGAACAGGCCCCGCTGGAACTGATTTCGCGCGTGGCGGACGGTCGGACCTCAGTCACTCCGGAGGTCGTGACCGGAATATCGCCCAGCATTCGGTCGCCCGCGCGTCGGCGGGCAGCCATCGAGGATCGCTGGGGACCTGTGCGGGAGAACCGAACCAGATCGGGGTTGCGGCGGAGGTTGGCCGAATCGAGCTTCCATGATCCGGTCCCGGAAGAAAGCGAGTCGCCCGAAAGGCGCTACCGGCCGGACAGGGACCGGGAGGAGGAAGGGAACCGCCAGACCACGGACAGAAGCACTAGCGATGCCTCCTACCGTCGGGAAGGAGTTGAGGACTTCCAACTCAGCCAGGAGTCGGAGCTCGGCGAACTGCTGGCCGCGCTCCAGGAAATCGCGGAGGGCCGGAGAAACCCCTCGCCCGCCATGGACCGCTTGCTTCAAATGGAGGTTTCGCCGGACATCACACTCTCGGTCCGGGGGGCGAACGACGAGGCAGCCCCTCTGCTGGAACGAGCCGTCCACTGCCTGCGCCGCCTCATGCGCGACCGGACGGAAGTGGGGATGGATGAGGAGGAGGGTGAGTCGTGAGGGGCGAACTGGGCCAGGAGATCGTCCCGCGACGAGTCGGTATTCAGCGCTACTGGGAAAATGCAACGGGCTCGGACGTCCCATTCCCGCCCAAACTCAAACTCCGGCTAGCGCCCGAGAGTCTATAGTGCGCGAAAATCCTCACTTCCGAGGTGGGCCCGAATGGGGGAGGGCTAAGTTAGCTCGCCGCCGGCGCTCGTCACTTCATGCCACCGATCTCGCCGTGCCGAATGAGTGGCAGTCCTTATTCACGTTTTCTCAATAACACCGTTTGCTATTTAACTTAAGCGCCTAAATTGCAATAGCGAAGGTGTGGCCGCACATCCGAAGGAGACCATTAAGATCTGGAACGCGCTGGATGCCCATCGTGAATCGCCGTGCGTTCAAGGTCCCGCAGCGTCCTGGACATGTAGTTCATTGCGTGTTCCCTAAGAGGTTAAGAGTTGCACCCGACAGGCCCTCCGTCTCCTGCTCCAGTGCCTGCATCTCGGCCTACCTCTTCTCCGTCAGCCGCCCGGACAGGTACTTGTGGATGACGCTGGACAAAAGTGTCTGATAAGGGATCCCTTCTTCCCTGGCCCTGGAGTGAGCAAGGTTGAAGTCGCGCTCGGTTACCCGCAAATTCACTCTCCTGGTTTTGTTGAACGTATTGCGAGCCGACTGTCGGGCCATCTCGATTTCGCGTTCAGCATCAGGAGCGGAACGCAACTCGCCCCGTTCGAATCGATCGAGAATGTCTTGCTCTTCTGCGCTCATTTTGTCGTTCACAATCGCTGCCTCCTCCGATAGTCTCTCATCGCCTTCCGGCTGGGAATAATCGTCTTCAGAAAGCGAGTGCCGTCGGTTTGCGTCACGAAAGGCACGAGGTAAATGGTGTCGTCGATCTCCACAACGTAGATTAACTGTCCGGGGTAGCGGTCCTGGTTGGGGTGCTCCATCACATCCACCAAGCCAGCCTGCTCTATGGCGGATATGACGCTCTCGAATGAGACTCCTCGCTGCCGAATGAGCCGTTCGTTCTTCTCCACGCTCCAGTCGAAACCAATGCCCATGCGTCAATTATGTCACAATGTGTGCATTCTGGAAACACACCTCGGCAACCCATAATTTTCTTCGACAACCCCTCCGTCTCCTTCTCCACCCCCGGATATCCTGCAGCGTCCGCATCGGTGGACCGGTCCTCCACATGGCCCGCTCCGTGCCCCTTCCTCACCCCGCAAAAACCTCCTCCAACGCCGCTCGCATCACCGAGCTGTCGGGGTCCTGGCCGGTCCAGTAGCGGAAGCTGATGACGCCCTGGTTGACCAGCATGCCCAGGCCGTCCAGAGCGGTGCAGCCTCGGGCGGCGGCGTCCTGCAGCAGGCGGGTTTGAGGGGGGTTGGCGATGACGTCGGCCACCACCATTCCCGGAGTCAGGGTGTCGGTGCGGAGGGGGATTCGGGCGCCGGCATCGGGGTGCATGCCGATGGAGGTGGCGTTGATGAGGATCTCCGTGTCCTCGGACACGGGGTGGTCGCCCTCCCAGGGAAGGAAGCGGGCCTCCACTTCGGTTCGGGTCTGGAGCAGCTCCACCAGTCCCTGTCCCCGCTGGGGGCTGCGGTTGACGATGGTGATGCGGGAGGCTCCCGCCAGGGCGGTCTCGACCGCGATGGCGCGGGCGGCTCCGCCCGCGCCCAGGATCGTCACCCGTTTGCCCGCGGGGTCGGTCACTTCCCCCAGGGACTGCAGGAATCCCTTGCCGTCGGTGTTCTCGCCTACCAGCTCCTCGCCGTCCACCACCACGCAGTTGACGGCCTCCATGACACCGGCGGATTGGCCCAGGCGGTCGAGGTGGGGGATGACGGTGACCTTGCAGGGCATGGTGCAGTTGCCGCCGCGGAAGCCCAGGATCCGCACCGCCCGCACGGCCTCGGCCAGCCGCTCGTTGCCCAGCTCGAAGTTGACGTAGCGCCAGTTCAGGCCGTGATGGCGAAAGGCCTTCTCCAGCATGTGCTGGGTGGGATTGTCGGCCAGGTGGTGGCCGAAGCAGAACACCAGCTCCTGTCTGAAGTTCCACCGCCGGGCCATGGGTTCCTCCGGTTGGGTAAGCGTCTGGATTGAGACTGGGCAGGCATTCTAATGGGGAAGCGAAAACGCGTCAATTTGGGCTTGACCTCCCGGCAGGGATGGGGATTAACTCTAGGGGTTCCGATTTTCCAAGCGTTTCGAACCGTGGGACGGGACCGGTTGGTTAAAGCCCGAGGAGGTTCCCCAATGCGATCCTGCCTGTGGAAGCTTTCAGCCCTGGCGATGCTGGTTGTGCTGGCCGGATGCCGTGCGGACGAGGGCGGCAAGACCCCGGGCGACGGGACGCCTTCCCGGGGGACCATCGGCCTGTCGGTGATGACCCTGACCAATCCCTTCTTCAAGGTGATTGCCGACACGCTCACCGATGAAGCCCGCAAGTACGGCTACGAGGTGGTGGTGACCAGCGGCGAGTTCGACGTGGCCCGCCAGCGAAACCAGGTCAAGGACTTCATCGTGCGCAAGGTCAGCGCCATCGTGCTCTGCCCCACCGATTCCAAGGCCATCGGAACCGCCATCCAGGAGGCCAACCAGGCCGGAATCCCCGTCTTCACGGCCGACCTGGCCTGCCTGGCTCCGGGCGCCAAGGTAGTCTCTCACATCGCCACCGACAACTACGCCGGGGGCAAGGAAGCCGGCAAGGCCATGATCGAGGCTCTGGGCGAAGCCGGGGGCAAGATCGTGGTGCTCCATTATGAGCAGGCCGAATCCTGCCTGCTGCGGGTGCAGGGGTTTAACGAGATCATCGACGAATACAATGGTGATCGCCGGGCGGGCAGAATCGACATCGTGGCCGTGCTGCCGGGCGGAGGGGCCAAGGACGGCGGCTACAAGGCCGCCGAGGACGCCATCCAGGCCCATCCGGACCTGGTTGGGATCTTCGCCATCAACGACCCTTCGGCGCTGGGGGCCAGGGCGGCGCTGGAAAAGGCCGGCAAGGCCGACCAGGTAAAAATCATCGGCTTTGACGGCCAACCCGAGGGCAAGCAGGCCATCAAGGACGGGCTGATCTACGCCGACCCCGTCCAGTTTCCGGACCGCATCGGCCGGCAGACCATGCAGACCATCGCCAGGCACTTCGAGGGAGAGGAAGTGCCCCCGGAGATCCTGATCCCCACCGCCCTCTACCGCAAGGCCGATGCCGACAAGGATCCGACCCTTCAATGACCCCGGAGCCGGCCGCCTGGCGGCGTCCCGGTCGGCCCGTTCCCCGAGCCTGCCGCCACCGGCAGCTCTGGACGCCGACGCCGTTGCCCGGATGGGAATTCCGGGCTGTACTCCTGCCTGAGACCCCGTCGCCGGAAGTGAAGTCCATGGGCCATCCCCGCTTTCATCGCCTGTTGTCCCGACTCCTCTCCGACTACGGCATGGTGCTGGTCCTGCTGCTGCTGGGAGCCTGCTTCAGCTACGTCACCTGGGACGAGCAGCACCCCACCGGCATCGAGGCCGCCGAGCAGTTGACCGACCGCATCACCCGGGATTTTCCCCCGGGCGCGGCCGTCCTGGTGGTGGCCCGCGAGCACGGCGAGGATGCGCTCTTTGCCGACTCCCTCGAGCGCCGGCTGAGCGGCGCCGGAATGAAGGTGCTGGGAACCGTCAAGGGCCAGCCCTCCGACGCCCGGGAACGCCTGGAGGATCTGTCCCGCTCGGGAGCGAGCCTGGACGCCATCGCCTGCACCGACGTCACCGGGCGCTGGGCCGTCTTCGACCGGCTGGGGGAAAAGTTTCCCGGCCTGGCCGGAGCCGGCGTCCTGACGCCGCCGAGCTACCAGTGGCCTAACTTCCTCAAGCGCGACAACCTGCTGAACGTGGCCAACCAGATCGCCGTCATCGCCATTCTGGCGGTGGGGATGACCATGGTCATCATCACGGCGGGCATCGACCTCTCGGTGGGCAGCCTGATCGCCTTCTCGGCGGTGGTGTGCACCTGGTTGATCCGGGAGGCGGCCTCGGCCGAAGCCGCCGGCCCGCTGGACATGGTGCTCTGCGGGCTGGGGGCCATCCTGCTTTGCGGCCTGCTGGGAGCCTTTTCCGGCGTCATGGTGACCTGGTTCGCCATTCCCCCCTTCATCGCCACCCTGGGCATGATGCTGGTGGCCAGCGGGTTGGCCTACATCCTGGCCGAGGGCCAGTCGGTGTACCAGGTCCCCGACTCCTTCGTCTGGCTGGGGCGCGGGGCCGATTTTCTGAGGATTCCCAACGCGGTGCTGCTGATGCTGGCGCTATACTTGTCGGCACACCTGTTGATGACCCAAACCGCCCTGGGGCGCTACATCTACGCCGTGGGCGGCAACCGCGAGGCCGCCCGGCTATCGGGGGTCCCGGTCACGGCCGTGCTCATCTTCGTCTACACCCTGTGCGCCGCCCTGGCCGGACTGGGCGGAGTGGTTATGGCCTCCCAACTGAAGAGCGGCTCCCCCACCTACGGGCTGATGTACGAGCTCTACACCATCGCGGCGGTGGTGGTGGGCGGAGCCAGCCTGGCGGGCGCTCACGCGGCTGGGCCGGTCCGTCGAGGTCGTCGCCGTCGGGCG
>JAPPFQ010000650.1:2427-7973 GCA_028875135.1 Acidobacteriota bacterium | reverse complement strand
GTCAAAAGGTTGTAGGTTCGGTAGTTCAAAGTCGCGCGGAAGAACCCCAACAACTCTTACATGCCCTCCTTCAGAAGAAAATTCCGTGCCGATAACCTCACGGCTCCGAGCAAAACGGCTGCTCCAAAGATCATGGGACAATATCGCCACTCTCGGTGCCCCGGGACGATCCTCTGTCCAGTCGAAATCTCTTCCCAATTGAAGCGGCACACCGAGGACCTGCAAAAAATCCCACTCGACCCTTGCGCAAACGAGACCCACGGGGACTTCGTTTACGAAGGCGCAATCCGTAACTCCACTCCAAGACGTCATTGCAGGAAAAGCACCGCTGTTTTTCCATTGATAGTAGGTGCCGCTCATCAGGAATTCGACCGATTCGATTGGAGCGACAACACCGACTGAAGCAAGCGTATCCTCTTGGGAATATGGAGTTGCACGAAACAGGATTCGATCGACGACGCTGAAGATCACACTTCCTGAAGCAGTTGCCAGTGCTATCGTTGCGATCACCGTGAGAGAATGCACGCGGTGTTTCCAGGTTGACCGGAGCGCCAGCCGAAATTCTGGTCCAACACGGTCAAGCAGATCTGAGAGCAGTGACAGCAATCCAGGATGTTTCTTGTTGGGATTCACCGCTTGGGGCCGCTTTGGGATCAACGTACTGTCAGATTGCATGGAAGCCAGGCATGGCGATACTCATGTTCTAACCAGGGTCGGCCAGTTACACTTGACCGTCTTTCGCCAGTTGTTCGTCCACAACCCGTCCATCAAAGAGGTTGACGGTTCGTTCGGCGTGACGCGAGTAGCGAGGGTCGTGAGTCACCATGCAGATAGTCGCCCCTTCCTGGTGGAGGTCGTCAAGCAGTTCCATAACGGCCTGCCCGTTTCTGGAGTCCAGGTTTCCCGTTGGTTCATCGGCCAGAAGAACGAGAGGTCGGCCGGCCAAGGCTCTTGCCACGGCTACACGCTGCTGCTGGCCACCGGACAACTGGCCTGGCAGGTGTTTGGAACGATGCTCCATTTCGACCCTTTCGAGAGCCTGGCCAACGCGGTCACGTCGCTCGGACAGCCTGATCCCGCGATATGTCAATGGCAGCTCCACGTTCTCGAAGACGGAGAGATCGCCAATGAGGTTGAAGCTCTGGAAGATGAAACCTATTTCCCGGTTACGAATGCGCGCTCTCTGGGAGTGGGAAAGGCTTTCCACCGTTCTGCCGTTGAAGGTGTAGCTCCCTTTCGTGGGCGAGTCCAATAGACCCAGAATCGACAACATCGTCGACTTGCCGCAACCGGATGGACCCGCGATGGAAACGTACTCGCCCTGATTGATTTTCAGGTGGATTCTCGACAACGCATGGGTTTCGATTTCTTCAGTCAAGAATACCTTGGTCACGTCGTGCAACTGAATCAACGGGTTGTTGGCGTTCATGGATCTTTCTCAATCCAGTCGAATGCGGTCGTAACCGTCCCAAGCCGACATGTCCGACAGTATGACCTCATCCTCGACGTCCAGGCCGTCCAGTACCTCGATCTTATCCACTGAGCTTCGGCCCAGCTTGACTGAGATACGAATCGCTTCGCCGGTCTCCCTTACAAGCTTGAAGAGCGTTACAAGACTCTCTTCGTGTCCAATGGCAGGGCGGTCAACATACAGCACGTTCTCAAGCCGTTCCAACTCAATGATTCCGTCCACATTCAAGTCCGGTCGCGCTCCTCTCGGCAAGGGTCCTTCAAGCTTGACATCCACCGCTACCGTCCCGTTCTGTGCGGCGGGATCAATCCTCGCCACGCTTCCGCGTATCACCCCATTTCGAGTATCGATACTTGCGGGCATACCGAACAGAATATCCTTGGCCCGTGTCTCTGCAATCTTGATCTCGGCTTTCAACCGAGAAGGATCTGACACGCGTGCCAGGTTGGAACCGGGAGTTACCTGCTGACCGACCTCTACTGGAAGCTCCTGTAGTACTCCTTCGATGTCGGCTCGCACTTTCAGGGAGGCCAACTGGCGCAGCTTCAATCGGTGCACCGCTCGAAGCTCCTCTACCCTTACAAGCTGAGCAGCCAGTCGTGCCTCTACGGATTCATCACTGATTTCCAGCCTCTTCTCCTCAAGGACAACTCGATTGGCCAATTCATCCGCCGTGACCCTGGAGAGCCGAACAGTCAGGTCAGGCGCCAGGCCCTCTTCGGCGAGCATCTCATCCCGGTCCGCCTTCAGTCGAGCCTGCCGATGTTCAGCTTTCAGCCGCGCGGTCTCGGCCAATTGATCCAGGCGTTCGCTCTCGAGCGTTGCCTTGAGATCCGTATATTCGGCTTCAGCAGCCTTCAATCGGAACTCTGCCTCCAAGGCAGCCAGATTCAGTTTGGGATTGCTCAACTCCACCAAGACGGTGTCCTTGTTGACCGGAGCCCCGGGCAGCACCAGAATCCGTTCTACTCGGCCGTCAGTCGCCGCCGGGATCCAGCGAATTTCTTCGGGCGCCAGGTAACCGAGGCCACGGACTCGCCTCACCATCGCACCACGCTTGACGGTATCCGTCCATACGGTCCCTCGGGCAACTATGGGTCCAGCCGTCTCCAAACGTGACACACCAACGCGGATCACGACTATGGAAACGACAATGACTACAATGTAGAGGATGCGTCGCAGCCGACGTTTGAAGACAGCGTCTTCGCGAGGGATATCCAAGCCGCTGCCCTTGCCAACCAATGACCTCGAAGAGAGACTGTTCATAGCCATGACGACCAAGGAGGCCCATTGGGCAGAAATGCCTGCCCTCCCTTACTGGATTGCAAGGTGGTTGCCATTGAACGACCTCTTCCCACATTGGGCCCGAAAAAAGCACCCGAGACCGGTGCGCTCTCCCGTTTCACTTTATTGTTGCTGAATCTTCAACGGTTGAGCCTCATCACCTCGCTATCGCTGGATGTTGCCAGTCGGAGATGACGGACTATCCTAACGACCGCAAGGCGCTCAACCCGGAGGCAGTGTCCGTTTCCGGGACAATCGAGTCCCGGAATTGAACACTGTGTCTCAAGTTCGCGGTTAGCCTCCAAGCGCTCGTTCTTGCTGCTCCAGTGGGAGATACAGGCGCGCTTCGCAACCATGACCGGTTTTTCGATTTTCCAGCGAGAGCTGTCCGCTGTGAGCCTCGGCGATCTGGCGACTCAGGACCAATCCGGTCCCTAATCCATCGGGTTTGGTCGTATAGAAGGGCACAAACAGATTGGCTGTGTCCAAGATCCCAGGACCCTCGTCTTCCACCCAAACCTCGAAACGGTCCTTCTTCTTGATCCATCCCATTCTTACCGCGCCTTGTGTTTCCAGGGCGGCATCGACGGCATTTTTCACGAGGTTGATCAGCAGTTGTTCCAACTGATCCCCGTCGGCCTGGATGGTGAGGTCCGGACCCGCCGCGAGAATGATCGGAAGACGCGTTTCCAGGCCTATGACGCGATGGATCAAGACTCCCAGTTCTACAGGGCCGATCTTTGGTCGGGGCAGCCGCGCCAGACTCGTATAGGCCTGCATGAAACGGTTGAGCGAGTCACAGCGAGACCGAATGACTTCCAAACCCCGATGAAGATCTTCCTCCCAGTCTGTTGGCCGGGGCTTCCGTAGCATCAAGCGCTCGAGGCTCCCGGATATGGACTTGATGGGTGCCAAAGAATTGTTGAGCTCATGGCCCAATACTCTTACAAGACGCTGCCAGGCGAATCGTTCCTCCTCTCTCAGGGTAAGACTCAAGTCCGAAAGAACCAGCAACTGATGCGGCAATCCCTGGGACCGAAAGTGGCTGCGCCGTACACCCCATCTGCCTGACTTTCCTGCAAAGGTCTTGTTCAGGATCGCCACAGGCTCTCCTCGCAGACAATCGGCCAAGCCAAGTTTCTCGGCTCGCCTGCCCAGTACCCTCTCTGAAGCTTGCCCGAGTAACCGTTCTCCCGCTCTATTCACGAGCCGCAACCGCTGTCCCTCATCGAAGGCGAAGATGGCTACCTCGATTTCCGCCATCACGCGATGGAGCAGATTGGTGGCTTCCAGTGTTTCCAGACGCTGTTCCCGGAGTGTCTCGCCAAGCGTGTTGACCTCCAACATAACCTCACCCAAGGGGTCATTGTTCCGTGCATCTCTCGCCCGAAACGAGTAGTCTCCTTCTCGTAGCGCAGCCAGAAGATTGGACAGCGTCCGGAGCCGGGAAATCACCCAGCCGCGCACGGCAAAGGAAAACCCCCACCAGATCAGGCAAAGAAACAGCGTCAAGGTCCACTGCATCCTGAAACTGAAATCTCCGGCCCAAAGCAGGATCAAGGCCACAGCCGTCGCAGGCACGCCCGCACCCACTGCCACAAAGGTGATCCGCCCTTCATGGGTGAGTCTTCGCTTCAATATGGGTGTTCGCTCTGTCATAGGATCTGCGTTTGGGTCAAAGTGCCGAAGACAAACTGCTGCCCAATCTTGCCATCCGGATGGGGCTTACAGACCATATCGCTGCAACCTCCTGTAGAGGGCGCTCCGACTCAACCCAAGGACCTCTGCCGCTCTGCGGACATTGCCTTCACACCGAACCAGTGCCTTTTGGATTAGCAGTCGCTCGACTTCTTCCAGACTGAGGTCTTCCAGAGGATTGGCTCCGCTGCGGGGTAGACCGAGGCCAAGGTCGGCAACCTGCACCCTCGTACCCTTTGCCATGAGGACTGCTCTTTCTACGGCGTGGTCGAGCTCGCGGACGTTTCCCGGCCAGAGATAGTCGCCCATGGCCCGCAAGGCAGCGTCATCGAATCCGACCAACTTTTTGCCGTAGCGCCGCACATGCCGATGGAGAAAGTACTCTGCCAGCAACGGTATGTCTTTCTGTCGCCGGTTCAAGGGCGGAAGGTGGATCTCGATTGTATTCAGCCGGAAATACAGATCCTGCCTGAACCGGCCTTCGCCCACAGCCTTCTCGAGATCAGTGTTGGTGGCGGAGAAGACTCTGACATCGACGATGCGAGTCTTCGAAGAACCTACGGCTTCGAACTCTCCACTCTCCAGGACCCGCAAGAGTTTGGCTTGCTCATTGAGGGAAATGTTGGATATCTCGTCAAGAAAGAGCGTGCCCCCATCGGCCATCTCAAAGCGTCCGATACGATTGGCTTTCGCATCGGTATAAGCGCCCTTGACGTGGCCGAACACCTCGCTTTCGAACACGCCTTCTGGGAGTCCGCCTGTATTGACTGTCACGAACGGCTTTGCAGCCCTTCGCGAAACCGCGTGCAGATGATGCGCCACCACCCCTTTCCCCGTGCCGTTGTTTCCGGAGATCAGGATATTCGCATCCGACGGACCCACGCGTTCAATCATCTCCAGGACGGGTTCCATTGCTTCGGAGTCCGCGATCAGCCTGGGAAGCTTCTGACCCCGTAATACCTGATTCTCGGCCTCGAGACGGCGGCTTTGGCGGAGCGCACGGCCCAGCTCGATTTGGGTCCGCAAGATTGCTTCCAGACGCTGATTCTCCCAAGGCTTCTGAATGAAATCTCGAGCACCTCGTCTCATGGCC
>JAPPFQ010000650.1:0-2417 GCA_028875135.1 Acidobacteriota bacterium | reverse complement strand
GCCTCTACCGCGAGCTCAATACTTCCCCATGCTGTCATCACCACCACCGGAAGTGTCTCGTCAAGCTCGCGAATTTCCGTGAGCAGATCCAGTCCCTCCTGACCGGATGTGGTATCCCGCGTGTAGTTCAGGTCGATGAGCAGGACATCAAACTCCCAAGCCCTCAGAAGACCAAGGACTTGCCGTGGGCTCCGCGCGGTTTCCACGTGAAAGCCTTCTCGCTTGAGCAACAACCGAACAGCTTCCAACACATCCGATTGATCGTCAGCGACCAGGATTCTCGCTGATGGCTTCTCTTTTGCACTCACTGTGGATTCTCTCCTATCCCTTCTTCATCCAAAATGACTCCCTGAGCACTTGGAACCTCTCAATGCCCTGAAAGAGGTGCTTCTCCGCGTTCTCGATTCGGATCAACGGTGAGACTCTGCGGGCATCCACCTAGTTTCAGAGTTCTGACAGCCGGTTCGGCAGTTTCAAGATAGACAATTGCCAGATCGCTGTTCCATAGACGTTTCCTGTACATTGCGGCTACAAACAATGCAGGAATTGCGAAGGCATTGAACAGAATGAAATAGAGGGGGTTGCCGAAAAGCCACGCCTCGAGCTTTGCCATCGCGTAGGCGTAAGTCACAAAGAAAAGAAAATAGGGGAACCACAAACCCTTGAGGTTCGCTCTCCCGGGCAGGTAGGAACAGGTGAACGGGATCTTCGGGAACTTGAAAAGGAGGATCTCGATGAGAATCAGTGCAAGGGTAAACCCGTAAGCAAGGTGGAGTAGTGCGGTAGTCGCGTCCCACACCGCCCAATAGGAAGGAAACAACATCATGAATAGAGGCATGACACCCAAAACCAGCATGGCTTTATGGACTCCTGAAATCGCGCCGGCGTTCCCCTTGTTTTCAGCCAACCTGAAAATCCAGTTGGCTTCCAGCTCTGACGGAACCGTGAAGGCGTATCGCATTCCAGCCAGGACAAAAAAGGACAGGATCAGCGGCACGGATAACAGCGGAATGCTTTGTGGATTCCAATCTTCAGATCCACTCCTCGAGAGTGCATCCAACAGCACGACAAATACCAATGCCATTCCCACACTGAGATACCCACCCAGATAAATACGGTGCTTCCGGCTTCTCAGGAGCGTTCTTGCAACATAGTGGAATGTGGCACGCTCGGTTTCGTTCCTCAACACCAAGCGATCAAAGGTGGCGGCCAAGAAACGAATAACCCTTGCAGGCCGGTGCACTGTCTCCATGGACTCCCACGACTCCCGAACCTGCTTCCTGCAAGCAATCAGGTATGTCAGGAGACAGCAAAGGGCCGTCATCGCCAGTGCGGTTAGACCAATTCGGGATTCAAGCCGAAAGTCTCCACTGCCAAGAAACATTTGATAGAGACCGAGGTACCACATGGGGGGGAAGAGGGTCTGAAAGAATTCGTTATGCTGCAGACTCTCGAAACTGAAGATCAATTTGGGGAAAAGGAAGAACACCGAAAGCAGACTCATCATCAGCAGCAGTTGTACAGCACGAGAAACACCGCGAAACATCCGGCTTCTGAACAGATTAACCAGAATTCCCTGGATCGATACCACCGATAGGAAAGCAAAAGCACTTCCCGCCATAACGCTCAAAGCGTGCGCCAAGATAAACCGGCCTGTAAAGGCCAGCCTGGCTTGCTCCTGAATCTGTTCACGCTCACCGGAATCCAGAATGAACCGTCCTTCATGAAGCAGTGAACCCATGTTGGCGTTGACAACCATAGGAAACAGCACCGTCGGAATGACGTTGACTGTCAGTGTGAACAGGAGAAGCAAGAGAACGAGCGCCAGCCCCTTGCATGCGAGCAACGTTCTCATCCGGAGGGGGAGTGGAGTAAGAATATTGTAGTCTTTGCGAGTGGGAAACAGAGTATCCCAGTTGAGCACCGCCACAAACGCGATCACCAGCATGGAGAAAGAGACAAAGAAAAACTTGTCCTCCAAGGTAGCTTCTTGGTGAACAGACAGAGGGAAGTGAGCCAGGAGAAAGGCATACTTGCGAGCCAGGCCAACCGAGATGAAGATCCCTGGAACCATCAGGAGAGCCAGGACGTGCGTCAGGGTTACTTCCGTCCCGGTTTGTGGGGCGAGCAGGTCACTATGAAAAAACTGTCTGAAGAAGTGGCGGGTGAGTAGAAAAACGGGACCCCGTCTTTCCGGACCCGGAAAGTTTCCAGAAGAGTCCATGATCGCATCAGTATTTCATGACGTTCACAATGTCGCGCGCCACATGGTTTGGGTCCTCTTGGCGCACCAGCTCGGTGAACACATCCTCGAGTGAGGGCCTTCGCATCAAGGCCCTCAAGTGGTCGATCGAGTCATTCGCAACAACCTTTCCCCGGTAGAGAATCACGACTTTCGAGCAAAGCTTCTCGACGAC
>JAPPFQ010000023.1 GCA_028875135.1 Acidobacteriota bacterium | reverse complement strand
CCTTTGGACCTGCGCTCGTCTCTACGCGACCCCCATACTCCGGGCAGGACGGCAAGAACCAGGAGAGCTTCATTCAACCTGGTTTATTCAGCGGTTATGTTCGGCGTGATGGGAGTCGTTATTCTGGCCATTGGACTGCGAGGGCTTGTGACCAAGCGCCCGTTTCTGTTCTCAGCCAGATGGTTCTTGTTCGGTATGTTGCTAATCTTTCTCGGCCCGTTGGGTACTCTCTTCCCACGTCCTTTCCCGTCTTCGCGGCCCTTGGAGATAGTGGATTGGCTGCCTCTTCTGGTGTTCCCCGTCATTGCAGTGGTCTTGTGGCTTCAAATGAAGGGCTACCTGGCATTTGCCGTAACCGGGAAATCCTTTCGGGACGGGCTGCTGGCGGCGCTCGAAAAACTGCAGCTGCCCTACGAAGAGAGCCTTTCCTCGATACGGCTGACCTCGGTTGAAGCCGAGCTGCAGGTGGCCATTCAGTCCTGGATGGGAAGCGGCCAGATCAAGGTCAAGCCGGGTCGCCACGGTCCCTTGCTCAAGAAGATCGTCCAGGCAATGAAGGAACACTTCCGCACCGCGACCGTGGAGACGAATATGGTCTCCTGTGCCTACTTCCTGATATTGGGGATCTTCGCGGTTCTCATGGCAATGTTCATGTTGTTCCATCGGGGCCTGCTTTAAACGGCTCGGCGAAGGTGTTCCGCCAGCCAGCTAAATTCCTGCTTCGCCGTCCTTCGTGTCCCTCTGTGCATTTTTCTTTTCCCCGTTCGCGGCCTGTCCCGGATGCCCCGTGAAGATTGAGACAAGGGGCTCACTCCGGTATACTTCCGCCAGATCCGTGTTCCATCGAGGCGAGGGCATGGCTTTCCGGCGAAAGGCTGCAGGATATTTGCGTTGTGCGGTTGTTGCGCTTCTCCTGCCCGGAGTCCTGGACGCCGGATCCGGCGCGGCCGGGCTCCAGCCTACCGATCCCGAAGTCATTCACATGTTTCCTCTGGGCGGACAGCCGGGGAGCCGTGTGCAGATCGAGATCCTGGGAAGGAACCTGGAAGGGGCCCACGCGCTCTGGGCCGGCACCGACGCCATCCAGGGTCGGGTGGTCCGGGTGGAGCCGGGCTCGGCCAGGATGAAGGAGGGGCGCAAGGTCAAGGACATCCCGGGGCAAAGAGTGGTGGCGGCTGTGAAGATCGACCCGGGAGCCGTACGGGGCCCCCACGCCTTGAGGCTGGTTTCGGCCAAGGGCGTTTCGAACGAGATGATCTTCTGGGTGGTTCCCATGCCCACCCTCCAGGAGACGGCCGAGGAGCATGGGACCGCGAAGGAAGCTCAGTCCATTGCCGTTCCCTCGGCCCTCAGCGGGCGGATTGCCGAAGAGGGCCAGGCCGATTTCTACCGGTTCGAGGCCCGACCGGACCAGGAGCTGGCCTTCGAGGTGGTGGAAGGCGTGCAGCGCCTGTGGGGAGACCTCAGGAGGGCTCCGGGGTTTACCCTGGAACTCTCCGGGCCGGGCGAGAGCTGGTTCGATGCCGAGCGCCGGGTGAAGCTGGGCGCCGCCAATACCGCCGTCTTCCACAAGTTCATCTCGGCCTACAAGCCCAGGCTGATCCACCGTTTCGCGAAAGGCGGCTCCTACACCCTGGAAGTCAAGGGGGAGCCGGGCGCCGCCTACCAGTTGCAGGTCGGCGCGCCCGCCGACTTTCCTCCGTTGGTCCGTGCCCGGGGCCTCGACAAGCTGGCCGCCAACCGATGGCGGGAGCGAGGCTTCACCCGCAGGCTGGAGCCGGACCGCCTGTCCCGGTTGCAGGCTCGATCGGGAGGATCGGACCGCCAGGCTACACTGGCCGTACTGGAAAAGCAGTTGAGGGACCTGATGGGCCTGAGAGGCGAGGAGAGGTCGTCCGGAACTGCTGCCGCCGGCCCGGCCGCCATTGCCCCGGAACAGGAGCCCAACGACGCTGCCAGGCAGGCCCTCCCGGTTGCCATCCCCTCCATTGTGGAGGGGAGCATCGACTTTCCCGCAGACGTGGACCACTTCCGTTTGGAATTGAAGGAGGCGCGGGACCTGGCTTTCGAGATCGAGACCCCCGAGCGCCACTACCCCTACTTCAATCCTCGCATCGAGGTCTTCGACCAGGCGGGCAGGGAGCTGGTCAACAACATTTACAAGCGGCAGGCCTCCCAGGGCATGTGGTTCTGGAAGACGGCAGAGTCCAAGATGGTCTTCAGCTTCCCGGAGAGCGGATCCTACCTGATCCGGGTTCGGGACGTGACCCGCCGCAAGGGCGAGGCCGGATTCCGCTACCGGCTCGGGGTGCGTCCCCAGGTGCCCCACGTGGGCGATGTCGTGGTAGCGGAGGTCCTGAATATCCTGGGCCGGGAAATGCTCGACTGGATGATCGAGCTGGACCGGGTGAATCTCTATCCGGGCGAGGCCAAGAAGGTGAACGTCATCATCAGCCGGGAGGAGGGGTTTGCCGGATATCTGGCGGTTTCGGTGGACAATCTCCCCGAGGGAGTCGAGGTGTTACCGGGAGCCGACATGGGGCCGGAGCTGGGACTGCCCCAGGATCAGGGCCGCAAGGAGGTTTTCGCCGCCCAAGACCAGGTGGTCACCCTGCTGCTGGCAGTGCGTCCGGACGCGCCCCCGACGGCCGCGCCCCGCTGGCTCCGGTTCCATCTGCGGCCGGTTCAGCCCGGCCGGCTGAACCGCTATCGCAAGATGACCGGTGAGGATCCCTTTCGGCCCATCTGGGAGGGACAGATGGGCGCATCGATACCCGTGGCCCGAATCCCGATGATGGTGCTCCATCCCGCGGAACGTGGACCGGCCGTCAGCCAGGTGCTTGCTCCGAGCAAATGAAGGACCGTATGGACAGGATGAGGACAGGTAACAGAAGGCTGGGGCGGATCGGGAGAACGCTCTCCGGATCCGGTCTGTGCAGAATCGGCTTGTTGATCGGGTTGCTGGCTTGGCCGGCGCCTCTCCGGTCCGCCGCCCTGAAGACGGACGCAGAGTCTTCCGCCGCCGCCCGCCTGCTTTCCGTCAGGCTCCTGCCCAAGGAGGTGCAGCTCCGGGGCAAGGGCGCCGCCCAGCGGCTCCTGGTCATCGGGACCTATAGCGACGGGCTGGAACGGGACCTGACCGAGGCAAGCCGATTCTCCATTGCCGAGCCCACTCTGGCCGAAATTGATGTCCGCGGCAGGGTGAGGGCGCGATCCGACGGCCGGACGCTGTTGACCGTCCAGTCCGCGGGTCAGGTTCTCCAGGCGTCCGTGCGGGTGCGGGATTCGGCCGTGAGCCGCCCCCTCCGTTTCGACCGCGACATCACCAGGATTCTCACCAAGCGGGGCTGCAACAGCACCGAGTGTCACGGCAGCGTCACCGGGCAGGGCGGGTTCAAGCTCTCCAAGAACGCCGCCGCCCCCCGGGAGGATTACGGCTGGATCGTGGAGGGCGGCGCCTTCCACGTCCTCACGACCGAGACCGGCGAGAAGGCGCCCCGCGTCAACCTGGAGGATCCCGCCAGGAGCCTGTTGCTGCTGAAGGCCAGCCTGGCGGTACCCCACGGGGGCGGCGAACGGCTGGAGAAGGACTCCCGGGACTATCGGCGCATGGTGGACTGGATTGCCGGGGGCGCCGTCTATGGCTCTGAGAATGGTGCTCGATCCGCTCCCCTGGAACGGGTCGTGGTCACGCCAGGACAGGTGGTGCTGCAGAAGGGAGGCGAGCGGCAACTGCTGGTAACCGCCCATTGGGCCGACGGCGCCCGGGAGGATGTCACCAGCCAGGTGCGCTATCTTTCCAACAACCCCGAAGTGGTTTCGGTGGGACCCGATGGCCGGTTGACCGGGCGTCACCCAGGCGAGACCGCCATCCAGGTGCTGGCCGGCGGGCAGAGCGCCAGCGCCACCGTGGGTGTGATCGAGGCGCCGGTGGCGGCCTACCCCGAGGTTCCCCGCCACAACTTCATTGACGACCTTGTCTTCGCCAAGGCCCGCAAATTTCACCTGGTTCCCTCGGCGCTCTCCTCGGATGCCGAGTTTCTGCGGCGCCTCTGCCTGGACCTGACCGGCAGGCTGCCTCCCGTCCACCGGGTGCGTCAGTTCCTGGCAGACCCGGACCCTCAAAAGCGCACCCGGCTCATCGACCTGCTGCTCCGAACGCCCGAGTTCGTGGATCACTGGTCCTGGCGCTTCTACGACTTCCTGCGGGTGATCAGCCCGGTCTACAAGGACTGGGTTCGCCGGGCCATTGCCGAGAACAAGCCCTACGATCAGTTCGCCCGGGAGCGGGTGGCCGCCCAGGGTTTCGACGGCCCCTCCCGCCACTACGAGGATATGGGAGGCACGGCCGTGCCTCTGCCGCAAAATGCCATGGGGGAGCAGGTCCGGGTCTTTCTGGGCCGGCGGATGGACTGCGCCCAGTGCCACGACCACCCCTACGAGTCCTGGAGCCAGGACCAGTTCTGGGGCCTGACCGCCTTCTTCGGGCGACTGAGCAACCTCCATCCGGGATTTCCCCAGGTGGATTTCGTGATCATGGACGACCCCGAAGGCTACGGGACCTTCGGCAAGGGGGCCAAGGTCATTCACCCCCGCACCAAGCAGGAGGTTCAGCCCAGCTTCCTGGACGGGAGTGCGGTGCCAGAGGACCGGCGGGACGACTGGCGGTTGGCGCTGGCCGAGTGGATGACCTCTCCCGAAAACCCCTACTTCGCCCCGGCCATGGCCAACCGCATGTGGGGCTATTTCTTCGGAAGGGGAATCGTGGATCCGGTGGACGACTTTCGCTCCAACAACCTGGCCACCCATCCCCGGCTGCTGGAGGCCCTGGCCCGCTACTTTGTCAGGAGCGGCTACGACCTGCGCTCCCTGATTCGCCTCATGGTGGAGTCCCGGACCTATCAGCTTTCGGGTGAACCCAACCCCACCAACCGCACCGATCGGGTCAACTATTCCAGGGCGCTTCCACGCCCCCTGGAATCCGAGGTGCTCTTGAGAGCCATCTCACACGTGAGCGGCGTGACCGGAGAAGACGGAAACTTCTTCAACGTCTACGGGAAGCCCGACCTGAGCTATATTCCCGAACGCGACATGCAGC
Organism: Acidobacteriota bacterium; assembly: GCA_028875135.1. Lineage (GTDB taxonomy): Bacteria > Acidobacteriota > Terriglobia > Versatilivoradales > Versatilivoraceae > Versatilivorator. The sequence continues at coordinate 2,889 of JAPPFQ010000023.1, read as the reverse complement.
CCAGCCTGCTGCAGGCCCTGCACCAGTTGGCGGGGCCGACCTTCACCGCCAAGCTCTCCCGGGAGGGAGGACGGGTGGACCGCCTGCTGCAGCGCAATGCCTCTGATGAGGCCATCATTGAAGAGTTGTACCTGGCGGCCCTGTGCCGTTTCCCGACGGAAGCCGAGCAGGCCGCGCTGAAAGACATGATCCGGCGGCGGGACTCACGGCGAGAGGCGGTGGAAGATCTGCTTTGGGCCGTGGTGAACTCGGAGCAGTTCCTGAACAACCACTGAACCGACAAGGAGAATCCCGGTCATGAACCGATGGGGATGCGACAGTTTCTGTGAGAGCCTGGCTCGCCGGCACTTTTTGCGGGTGGGGTCCCTGAGCCTGGTGGGGATCCACCTGGGCCAGTATCTCGAAATGAAGAGCCTGATGGCTGCTTCGGGCGTCAAGGCCTCCCCGGCCAAGGCCCAGGCCTGCATCCTGCTCCTGCTGGAAGGCGGGCCCAGCCAGGTCGACACCTGGGACCCGAAACCCAGCAGCGGTTTCCGGCCCATCGGCACCAACGTGCCCGGCATCCAGGTTTCCGAGATCCTGCCTCGGATGGCCCGCCACATGGACAAGTTGTCCATCATTCGCTCCATGACCCATGAGGAAGTGGACCATCCCCTGGGCCGGGAGTACATCACCAGCGGCCACCGTCCGGCCCCGGCCATGGAGTTTGCCAGCGTTGGGTCCATCATCGCCAGGGAGCTGGGGCCTCGCAACGATATTCCTCCCTATGTGCTGGGGGCGCCCCACCTCACCCAGAGCTATTACAGAGCGTCTTCCCTGGGAGCCGCCTACAATCCGCTGGTGGTCCCCGATCCCAGCAAGAAGGACTTCAAGCTCAAGGACCTGACACTTCCCAAATCCATCACCGAGAAACGGATCGAGGATCGTCGAGGCTTTCTGCAAGTGGTGGACGACCTCTACCGCCGCAAGGAAGTCCTGACGGAAGCGGCGGCGCGGGAAACCTTCCGGGACAAGGCCATGGAGATGATCCTGTCTCCGGCCATGAAGAAGGCCTTCGATCTTTCCCAGGAGTCGGAGACGACCAAGGGCGCCTACGGCCGCTACGGATTCGGACAGAGCGCCCTGCTGGCCCGGCGCCTGGTGGAAGCCGGCTCCCGCTTCGTCACCGCGGCCGGCTACAACCTGGACAGCGGCTGGGACACCCACGGCCGGGGGTCGGGCGGAGAGAACGACAAGAAGCTGCGGGCCCTGCTGTGCCCCACTCTGGACCAGACCCTGACGGCTCTGCTGGTGGACCTGGAGCAGCGCGGGCTGTTGGAGTCCACCATCGTGATGGCCATGGGCGAGTTCGGCCGCACTCCGGAGATCAATCCCATCAACGGCCGCGACCACTGGCCCTTCTGCTGGTCCATGGTCCTGGGCGGAGGGGGATTGCAGGGGGGGCAGGTCATCGGAGCCAGCGACGAGAGGGGCGGATACGTGGCCGAGCGTCCCATCTCGGTGGGAGACGTCTTCGCCACCATTTACAAGGCCATGGGCATCGACTGGACCAAGGAATACATGACCCCGGTGGGCCGGCCCATCAAGATCGCCAACTCCTTCGACGACACCACCGGCCGGCCGATCGAGGAGTTGATATAACGCGACGGCGCCTCAGCCGCAGATCGACAGGCTGGGGAGAAAAGATACCCACCAAAGGACCGATTCAGGAGGCATATCATGGCTCGAATACGTCATCTGGCTCTCCGCTGCAGTGACATGGAGGAGTCCCGCCGCTTCTATGAAAGTGTCTTCGGGTGGAAATTCATCGGCTATCGGCCCACCCGGCTGGGCATGGACCTGACCGACGGCGTGACCAACATCACCCTGATTCAACAGCCCGCCGACTGCGATCGACCCCGCATCGAGGAGGGCAACGAGTATGTGCACTTCGGTGTCATGGTGGAGGACCTGGAGGCCGCCTGGCAGCGCTGCCGCCAATGGGGCGCCGAGGCCTCCAAGACCGTCAAGGAGCGCCTCGATCTGGACCGCCGCCGGCTGCCCGATCGCGCCTTCAAGATCGAAGATCCCGACGGCAACGTGGTGGACGTGACCGCCGACAAAGACGAATGGCGGGGAGTCAAGCTCTAGCCAATCTCTACAATCGAGGGAACAAGGTGACAACCAAGCCGGATGCTTCGACAGCGGGGCTGCCGGGTTCCGCTCCCCAGCCGCTATCCGCGGGCGGCCGCTACCTGATCGTGGTGACGGCCTTTCTGGGGTGGATGTTCGCCGGGGTGCAGTTTTCCATCACCTCCCTGGCCATGCGTTCGGCGGCCATCGACCTGCTCCAGTCGACCAACGAGGCCCTGGTCGGAAGGTGGTTCGCCTGGTACGTGTGCGCCTTCCTATTCGGCGCCGCCGCGGGGGGCTGGCTCTTTGGGCGGCTGGGAGACCGGTTCGGCCGCGTCAGGGGCATGGGATGGAGCATTCTGTGTCTCTCCATTTTTTCCGGTCTGACCTGGTGGGCTCAAAGTCCCTTCGAGTTGCTGGTCCTACGATTTTTGACCTGCCTGGGCATCGGAGGCATGTGGCCCAACGGCGTGGCCATTGTTTCGGAGGCCTGGTCCGATCTCTCCCGACCGATCCTGGCGGGCATCATGGGGACGGCAGCCAACGTGGGCCTGCTGCTGATGGCCTGGACCGCCACGGGAGTCGAAATCACTCCCGAAACCTGGCGCTGGGTGATGGTGGTGGGAGCATCGCCCGTCGTCCTGGGGCTGTTCGTTCTGGCCGCGGTTCCGGAGTCGCCCCGCTGGTTGGCGCAACGACGGGTGCCCCGAACCGACTCGGGAAAACCATCGACAGCCACCGCCGAGGTCTTCCGGCCGCCTCTGCGAAGGTTGACTT
>JAPPFQ010000741.1 GCA_028875135.1 Acidobacteriota bacterium | reverse complement strand
GGACATGGACCCGCGCCTGGCGGACCGATTCGTGGGCATGTACGTGAATCAAAGGACTCTGGGCTATGGGGCAGCCGAGCGTCGCGCGGTACGGTTGCTGCTGGATCGGGGTTACCGGGAGGGGATTATCGATCGGCGGGTCGAGGTGGAGTTCGCGGACCGGGATGGATCGGACGATCCGGATTGAATCGGGGCTCGGCAACCGCCCCTGAACGTTGACAGGTTCGAAGAGGTCCCCTTATAATCTCGGGCCACGGAGCGAGGCGCCATGTACGCAGTGATCAAGACCGCAGGCAAGCAGTATCGGGTAACCCCTGGAGAAATCGTTCGCCTGGACAAGATGGAGGAGCAGGTAGGCGACCAGGTCGAATTCGACAAGGTGCTGGCCATTCAGGACGAGGAGCAGCACACCATCGGTCGCCCCACCATTGACAAGGCCAGGGTCCTGGGGACGGTGGTCGAGACCGGCAGAGCCAAGAAGATTCGCGTCCTGAAATTCAAGCGTAGAAAACAGTATCGGGTCCTGCGCGGGCACCGCCAGGATTTCACCGCCGTCAAAATAGAGGCCATCCGGACCGAATCACAGGAAGGTTGAAGGAGGAGAACCCATGGCCCACAAAAAAGGAGTGGGCAGTTCCCGAAATGGCCGCGATTCCAATGCTCAGCGGCTAGGCGTCAAGCGATTCGACGGCCAGCAGGTCACCGGCGGTTCCATACTGGTCCGCCAGCGGGGAACCAGAATCAAGCCAGGCGCCAATGTGGGTCTCGGAAAGGACGACACGCTCTTCGCCCGTATCGGTGGGCAGGTGAAGTTTGAAGACAAAGGACGAAAAGGTCGGTTTGTCAGCATCTATCCCGCGGCTGAGTAGAAAAACCTGATCCGGATGAATCCCCTGGTGTGGACTTTGGAAGTTCGCGGCAGGGGATTTTGTTTTTGGAGTCGGGATGTTTCTGGATGAAGCTTCCATCAGCGTCAGGGCTGGAGACGGCGGGTGCGGCTGCGTTGCCTTCCGGCGGGAGAAGTTCGTTCCCCGAGGAGGGCCTGCCGGTGGCGACGGAGGGCGCGGGGGGCACATCTATATGCAGGCCTCCATGCGCCACAACACTCTGATCCAGTACCGGTACAAGAGAGTGTTTCGGGCCAGGCGGGGAACCCATGGTCTTGGAAGCAAATGCCACGGCAAGGACGCCCCGGATCTGACTCTGACCGTACCGGTCGGCACCGTTGCCCGCGACAGGGGCAGTGGCGAACTGGTTCATGACTTTCTGGTTGCCGACGAAAAAATTCTCCTGTGTCGGGGGGGACGCGGAGGCAGGGGCAACGCGCAGTTCGCCAGCTCGGTGAACCAGGCTCCACGCCGGTTCGAGTACGGTTTCCCTGGAGAGAGCCTCGAGCTCAAGTTGGAATTGAAGCTCCTGGCCGACGTCGGACTGGTCGGCTTTCCCAACGTGGGGAAGTCCACTCTGATCTCTCGCCTTTCGGCTGCCAGGCCCAAGATCGCCGACTACCCGTTCACCACCCTGCAGCCCAACCTTGGAGTGGTTGAGCTGGAAGACTACCGGAGCTTTGTGGTCGCCGACATTCCGGGGTTGATTGCGGGAGCCCATCTTGGGCAGGGACTCGGCATCCAGTTTCTGCGGCATATCGAACGGACAAAGGTGCTTCTCCACCTGGTGGATCTGGCGGGAGACCATGGGCGCGATCCGGCAGTCGACTACGAGACCGTCAATCGGGAACTGGCCGCCTTCAATCCGGAAATGCTTCGGAAGCCCACCCTGGTGGTTGCCTCCAAGGTCGATGCCATGGACGATTCGAATCACCTGGAGGCGCTGAACAGGGCGGCGCGGGAGCGCGGCCTGGATTGTCACTCCATTTCCGCGGTTACGGGTCAGGGTCTCGAGTCCCTCAAGCTCAAAATCTGGGGAATGTTGGAGAGGCTTGGCGCGCCTGCCGCAGGCGGCTATCGATCAAATGGATGACCGGATGGTTCGAGTCGGCTTGTTGGGAGGAACCTTCGACCCCATTCACCAGGGGCACCTCCAACTCGCGCAGGCGGCCCTCAGGGTGGCGGACCTGGAGCGGGTCTACCTGGTGACGTCGGTGCGGCCCCCTCACAAGACTCGAAGGACCGAGGCCAATTTTCTCGACCGCCACGCCATGGTGGCCCTGGCCGCGATCGACCACCCCCGCCTGGTTCCCTCCAGTCTGGAGCATGGCCGGGAGGGGAAGTCCTACTCCGTGGACACCATTCGGCAGTTCAAGCAAAAGCTTGGAGCCGCCTCGGAAGTTTTTTTCATCATGGGCATCGATACGTTTCTGGATATTTCAAGCTGGAAGGACTTCGAGCGTCTTCCCCGGCTCTGCCGGTTTCTGGTCTTTGCCCGGCCCGGCTTCGATGAGAGCCGGCTGACCCTGAGAATCCCCGAAGCCTTCCTCAGGTCCGTCCGTTTGATCGACGGCCGAAACCCGATTCCCCTGGATCCGCATTGTCGTTGCTACCTGTATCGTGAGTTCTCCAACCCGGTTTCGTCCTCGGAGGTTCGGGAACGGATTCGGCGCGGGCAGACGGTGAAGGAGATGCTGCCGCCGGCAGTGCTGGAATACATCGGGAAGAACGGACTCTACAGTGGAGAGTAGTTTATTGAACATAGACGAACCCTTCCTCAGTTGTGCGTTTGAAGCCGCCCGGGACAAAAAGGCGCTCGATCTCGTTGTTCTGGATCTCAGGGAGATGGCGGCCTTTACCGATTTCTTCATCATTTGTTCGGGAAACTCGGCTCCCCAGATCCAGGCGATCTCCAACGAGATCGAGATCAGGCTGAAGAAAGCCGGAAAGACCCCCGACCACATTGAGGGCTACCGGCAGGCACAGTGGATCCTGATGGACTATTCGGAGTTCGTCGTCCACATTTTTTCACCGGACAGGCGGTCATACTACAACCTGGAGCGCTTGTGGCGCGGCGCCGGCAGGATTGACGACTCCAGCCCTTCCGCAACGGCGCCCCCCGGTTCGCTATCGCAAATGTCCTGAGGTATGAAACTGATTCTGCGGTGGATCGGAAAGACCAGAAATCCTCATCTGGCGGCCCTCATCGGCGACTACCAGTCTCGCGTCGGTGTCCTGGTGGATCTGACTCTCTCCGAGGTCAAGCGTGTCGAGTATCAGGATCCTGTCCGGGCAGTCGAGGCCGAGGGGCGACAACTGCTCAGGGGACTCGGCCGGGATGACTATCTGATTGCCATGGACCCCCGGGGCCAGTCCATGAATACGGAGACATTTGCCCGACTCATCGCCGACAGGAGGGAACACTCCCTGAAGAGGCTGGTATTCGTCCTTGGGGGACCCGATGGGTTGTCGCAGGAGGTTCGGAGCTGCAGCCATCGGGTCGTCTCCCTGTCTTCCATGACCTTCAGCCACGAGATTGCGCGCCTGCTGCTCCTGGAGCAGATTTATCGGACCTTCACCCTGGTCCATCGCATTCCCTATCACAAATAGTTTGGGGTTTACCGCATTTTTGGGGTAGTATTCCCGATTTCGTTACCGCTGCCCGGCAGGTCGGCAGGGCCGTCATCGTCTCAGCAACGCGTTCGGATGGCATGGTCATGGACGGCAAGAAGCTGGACCACTTCAGAAAAAAGCTGCTGACAAAGAAAGAAGAGCTATACCGGATGGTCTCCAAAACGGAGCAGTATGGCCGGGAGGCGGACGAGGAGAGTTCCCAGGACGTGGCCGACAAGGCGGCCAGCTCCTACACCAAGGAGTTTCTCTTCAGCCACAGCAGCAGCGAACGCTCCATCATGCAACTGGTTGACGAGGCCCTGGCCAGGGTCGGCACCGATTCGTTCGGCGTGTGCGCCGCCTGTGGAAACGCCATTCAAGCCAGGAGACTGGAGGCGGTTCCCTGGACGCGCTACTGCATTAGCTGCCAGGAGAAACAGGAAGAAGGTCTTCTGGAGGAATCCCACTTCTACTAATCCCTTAATCCCTCCCTCGCCGTTCGGTCCGTAGGTTGAATCCTGTCTTCGGGCGTTTTCGCCCTTTACTCGACGCGCTGGCTACAGTTCTGTCGCCCGCCACTTGCGTGGTCTGTCAGAGCTCCGTGGAAACCCTGGGGTGCGGGGTCGTGTGCCGGCCCTGCTGGCAGCGTATTGCGCGGCTGGACGGAATTCTGTGCGACCTGTGCGGCTACGCCTTTGCTTCCGGTAATCTCCCGGCCGAGAAGGCCCTGTGCGCGGCCTGCCGCCGAGGCTACTTCCACTTCGATTTCGCGCGATCCTACGGCAGGTTGGAGGACCCCCTCCAGGCGATCATCCACCAGTTCAAGTACGGCTCCCATCCCAGCCTGGCTCGTCCGCTGGCCCGCCTGATCCACACGCTTTGGGTGCAGGTCTATCGGGACCGGGTTCCGGACATGATCGTTCCGGTACCCCTCCACAAGGCCCGCCAGAGGAAACGCGGCTTCAACCAGGCCTGGTTGCTGGCGCGGCACCTGAGTCGTTGGACGCAAGTCCCTTTGGCGGACAGGGTTCTCGTCAGACACCGGTCCACCGCGGTCCAGGCGGGGCTCTCTCGCGGACAGCGGCGCCGGAATATCCAGGGGGCGTTCAGAGTGGCGGATCGGGAAGCCGTCCGCAAGCGGGCGGTCCTCCTGGTGGACGATGTCTTCACCACCGGCGCTACCTTGAACGAATGTGCTAGGATGCTTGGAAAACAGGGGGCACATCGAGTCGATGTCTTGACCATTGCGAGAGTCGCGGCCTGGTCAGTCCCGTCTGTGTAAGCCTCATGGCACGGTTCAGTTCCATTGCCAATGCCGTCGCGGCCTTTGGAGTGTTGGGGGGCTTGTGGTGTGTCCTGGCGCCGAGTGGAGTCGAGCCCTCGGCTCGCGCAACCGCGGCTTCCCTCTCCGAAGACGACGCAGTCCGGCAGGACTATTTTCTCAGTCCCGACTATCTCCCGCTCCAACTCGGCAATCGCTGGATCTACGATCGGGAGGACAGCCGGTTTCAGAGAACCACTCAGGTCAAGGTCGAGATTATCGCCAGGCCCATTTTGGAGTGGACCACTTACTACGTTTTCAATCAACTTCCGTTTGTGCCGGGTCTGGAAGGCGAGCAGAACGTGGTGGTTCGCTACGATCCGGACGCTCGCCGGTTCCTCCGCTTGATTGCTCAGGATCAGGACCAGGAGGAAGTTCCCCTATTCCCGGTTGGGGAATCGGCCGACGCCATCCTGGACCAGTCTCCCGGCGATGACGGACTTCCGGTCGCCAACCGCTTGAGCTACCTGACCTGCCCGGATTGTGAGGATTCAGGGCTGGAGATGATCTTCGACAGAGGTCTGGGGATCGTGGAGGTGGGTGTCTTTTCCGACTGGGGCTCGGAGAGCTACCGACTGAAATCGGCCTTGGTCAACGGCCGCAACTTCGGTGATCCCATGCAGCCCGAGCCCGAGGCCGAGGGCGAGGGCAAACCGGAACGACCCCGGTCGGAGGTGGTGATCAGCCGGGCTGACCCGGTGCTGAGCCTGGAATTCCAGAAAAAGTCCCAGGCGGTCGACCTGTTGCTTGTGGTCAAGAATCCGACCGACTACTTTCTGAGCTTCAACTTCGACTCGAGCCAGACCTATGACTTTGTTATCCGAGAGAAGCAGACGGGATTCGAGGTCTGGCGCTGGTCGAAGGGGTACTTCTTCACACCGGTGATCCGCAGCCATGCCCTGCTGCCTCAGAAGGAATGGAAGTTCAAGGAAGTCTGGAACCTGAAGGACAACGAACGCAACGATATCAGGCTGGGGTCCTACGAGGCCGTGGCCATACTCACCTCCCAAATACCCCGCGAATCCTCGGCAGTGGAGATCGAGCTGCCCTGAACCGGCTCCCGCCACAAATGCCGGAAAACGTGGGTACTCACGATGAGGGGGTAGCCATGAAGAAGCGGGCTGGTCAGCCTGTGGTTGTCATGATACATTGTATTACATGAAAGAAGTGATCACCATTCGTCTCGGAGCCGAGTTGCAGGTCGAACTCGACGACCTGTGCGAACAGCTTGGGAGGACACGGAGTGAGGTTGTGCGAGACGCACTGCGGAGACAGCTCAGTTTGATGCGTTTCGAGCGTTCCCGCCGCCGCCTCATCCCGTTTGCCGAAGCCAGAGGGTATCTGACCGATGAGGACGTTTTTCTTGACGTCTCGTGAAAGTCTTCTTCGACACGAATGTCCTGGTCAGTGCCTACACGGCGCGCGGCCTGAGCGCTGACCTGTTTCGATTGGTCCTGACCGAACATGAACTGCTGACCGGGGAGGTCAACCTGCTGGAGTTCAGGCGGGTCCTCGGGCATCGATTCAAGGTTCCGGAATCCGCGCTGGCACAGGCTGAACGGGAGCTTCGCGAACACACGATCATTCCCAAACCGGACGCGTCAATTGACCTGGGCATTCGGGACTCCGACGATACCTGGGTGCTCGCCTCGGCGGTAAACGGCCGGTCTGACGTTCTGGTTACAGGCGACAGGAATTTGCTCGAGGTGGCGGAGGCGTCCCCGGTACCGATACTGAGCCCCCGGGACTGCTGGCAGTGGCTGCGGAGGGAGTGAAGCGCAGCGCGCGACTGACCCACACAACACAGCACAGGTATGAGAACTTTGACCCGTTGTCGCCCTCCCTACCCGACAATGCCGTTCGGTCGCGCTACGGGAGGGTCCACAACAGGTAGGCGGCCGCCACCGTTCCCGTCACGGCTCCTCCGTAACAGAAAAGATTGATGACCGGATTGAGGTGCTTGATCTGCAGGCCGTCGTAGAGGGTGAAGCGAAATCGATGAGCCCAGTGAAAGAGCGACAGGAAGCACAGCAGGAACAGCACCACCCGGGTCAAGGGATGCTGGACCAGGCCCAGCGTTCTCTCATAGTCGGGCGGCTGCAGCCATCCCAGAGGGAAAGCCAACCCGTAGAGAAAGAGGAGAATGGGAATCAGAAAGGCGGCCGCCACACCACCCCCGCTGAAGAGGGCCCAGAGAAGGGGTTCGTTGGATCGATTGGCCATGGGTCAACCCTGTCGCATCAGAAGAAAGACAATCAGCGCGGAAACCGCCAGCCAGGCCGCGTAGTTGGGAGCGGCCACCAGCACGTCGGGAAGCCGCTTGCCTCGCAAGCGGACCGCCATCGCCTTGGGGGTCAAGTTGAACCAGGTAACCGCGTGAAAGAGCACGAAAAGAAAGCCGATGCCGTTGAGGAACACCAGCAACGGGTCCTTGAGCCATTGCTGGAATTCCAGGTAGGCCTCGGCCCCTCCCCTCAAGGCATGAAGCTGCAGCAAGAGGATCACCACGTAAAAGGCCACAAAGACACTGCTGAGTTCCCTCAACATGAACTTCAGGTAGGACCACTTCCGGCTCCACCAGAGGGTTGAGACCCGGGTCCGGTACCACTTGGGATGGTATTGGCTATAAGCCGTCGAGGGCTTCATGGCTTGCTCCAGGGCATCAGGAAGGACTTGAACCATTCCTGGGTGGCCGCGAGCTTGTACTGCTGGATGGCTCCCGCCGGGTCCACGTTCTTGGGACAGACCTCGGTGCACTCTCCCACGAAGGTGCATCCCCAGATCCCCTCATGCTGGGAGAGGACATCCATACGCTCCTGTTCGCCCTGGTCGCGCGAATCCAGGTTGTATCGCTGGGCCAGGGCAATGGCGGCCGGCCCCACGAATTGCGGGTCGAGGCCGTATACCGGGCAGGCGGCGTAGCAGATCATGCAGTTGATGCACATGCTGAACTGCTTGTATTTGTCCAACTGTTCCGGGGTTTGCAGGAACTCGCCCTCCGCGGGGGCCGGATCATCCTCACGGACGATCCAGGGTTTCACCGACTGCAGTTTTTCCATGAAGTCGGTCATTTCGATGACCAGGTCTCGAACGACCGGAAAGTTCCGGAGGGGCTCCACCCGAATGGGTCCCGGATGATAATGGGACAGGAAGGTGGCGCAGGTCAGCT
>JAPPFQ010000722.1:7005-7995 GCA_028875135.1 Acidobacteriota bacterium | reverse complement strand
CTTTTATAATAAGACTGTTACAAGAGATATAATCTAGACGCGAATGCGGCGAATAGGTAGCACCCGTACGGGGACGCACCGCCTCTCCAAAGAAACGCCGCGGCGCCCATGAGAGACAACCAGCGGCACGGACACCAAACGCCGCCTGCCGGCTCCGGAGCTCGATAATTGTGCGTGTGTCTTTGGCCCCCTTCGTGGATAATCCCTCCTCATGGACAAGCTCTCCATTCGGGATCTGGACCTCGATGGCCGACGGCTCTTCATCCGGGCCGACTTCAACGTCCCCCTGGATGAGTCGGGCCGGATTGCCGACTCCTCCCGGATTCAAGCCGGCCTGCCCACCATTCGCTATGCGCTGTCCTGCGGCGCCGGAGTTGTGCTGGCCTCTCACCTGGGGCGGCCTCGCGGGCGGTTCGATCCGGGCCTGAGCCTGAAGCCGGTGGCGGCCGCCCTGGAAGCGGCCATCGAGAGGCCGGTCGAAATGGCCGGGGATTGCGTCGGGGAAGCGGTGGAGAGCCAGAGCTCGGAACTGGCCCCGGGCCGGGTTCTGCTGTTGGAGAACCTGCGTTTCCACCCGGAGGAGGAAGCCAACCGCGAGTCCTTCTGCCGGCAGTTGGCGCGCCTCTGCGACTGTTACGTCAACGACGCCTTCGGGGCCGCCCATCGAGCCCATGCGTCCACGGCCGGCATGGTTCGGTTCGTCGGCGGGGGAGCGGCCGGCCTTCTGATGGAGCGGGAACTCTCCTATCTCGGCAAGGCCCTGGAACGCCCTGACCGGCCCTTTGTGGCCGTTCTGGGCGGAGCCAAGGTGTCCGACAAGATCGAGGTCATCGAGAACCTGTTGGAGCGGGTCGACGGGATGCTGGTGGGTGGGGGGATGGCCTATACTTTCCTGCGGGCGCGCGGGGTGGAGGTGGGGAAGTCCCTGGTGGAAAAAGACAAGATCCCGCTGGCGAGGGGCCTGCTGCGGAAAGCGGAGCAGGCCGGGAC
>JAPPFQ010000722.1:0-6995 GCA_028875135.1 Acidobacteriota bacterium | reverse complement strand
GTGTGGTATTTTATTTGCCGGGGGGGGGGGGGGGGTTTGGGGTGTAAGTCCGTGGTTCAAAATCACATTATGCCGGGGGCGTGGGCCGGGCTGGGTAATGCGTCGCTGGCCGGGACTCCCCTGGTCTTGCCCGTCGATCACGTCGTGACCTGCGAACTGGGGTCCGACGCCCCGAGCCGGGTGATTTCCATTGGGGAGACCCGGCCGGAGTGGATGGGGGTCGATATCGGTCCCGAAACCCGCTCCCGTTTTCGGAAGATCCTCTCCACGGCGGGAACCGTTCTCTGGAACGGGCCGGTGGGCGTGTTCGAGATCGACCGCTTTGCCGGGGGCACCCTGTCCCTGGCCCAGGCCGCGGCGGCCAGCCCGGCGACCACAATCGTGGGCGGGGGCGATTCGATCGCCGCTGTCCGCCGGGCGGGCGTCGCCGATCGGATCACGCACATCTCGACAGGCGGCGGGGCGTCGCTGGAATTTCTGAGTGGCCGGAAACTGCCGGGCGTGGAGTCGCTGAGCGACAGAGCTTGAGCCCCCACCGGCTTCGGAGGAACACTCCCATGGAGTCCCCAACCCCCAGCAGGCGCCCGGTCATCGCCGGGAATTGGAAGATGCACCGGACGGTCCGGGAAAGCGTCGAGCTGATCCGGCAACTGAAGCCCCTGGTGGAAGCCTCGCGCCATTGCGACATCGTGGTGGCGCCCCCCTTCACCGCCCTTTGGTCCGCGGCCCGGGCCGCTGAGGGCAGCCCCATCGCCATTGCGGCTCAGGATCTCTATTGGGAGAGCCAGGGGGCCTTTACCGGCGAGGTTTCCCCGGGCATGGTGGCCGAGGCCGGCTGCCGCTACGCCATCCTGGGACACTCCGAGCGCCGCAGCCTGTTCGGCGAGACCAGCCGGGCCGTCAGCCGCAAGGCCGCGGCGGCTCTCGAAGCGGGTCTCAGCCCCATCGTCTGCCTGGGAGAACAGCTCTCGGAACGCGAGTCCGGGCGGACCGAAGAGGTCGTCGGCGGCCAGTTTCGCCAGTCGCTGGCCGGGTTGACAGAGGATGCCCTTTCCCGTACGATGATTGCTTACGAACCGGTGTGGGCGATCGGCACCGGGCAGGCGGCAACTCCGGAGATGGCCGAGGATGTCCACGCCTTCATTCGAGGAGTGGCTGCAGAGGTTTTCAGTCGGCAGGCGGCAGAGGGACTGCCCATCCTTTACGGCGGCAGCGTCAAGCCTGATAACGTGGACGGGTTGATGGCACGGGCCGACATCGACGGCGCCTTGGTGGGCGGGGCAAGTCTGAAGGCCGAGTCCTTTGCCGCGATAGTCAACTTCCGGACCTGATGGCACTACTACTTCAAATCATCCATGTCATCGTCTGCCTGCTGTTGATCCTGATTGTGCTGCTGCAGTCGGGGAAGGGGGCGGACCTGGCGGGCGCCTTCGGTGGGGGTGGTTCCCAGACGGCCTTCGGGGCCAGGGGCACGGCCACCTTTCTTTCGAAGCTGACCACCGGTGCGGCCATCATATTCATGGCTACCTCCTTTACCCTATCGTTGCTGACGTCTCAGGACGAGGGTCGCTCCATCATGCAGGACGCTGCCGCGACTGCCCCCCAGGAAGCGGCTCCCCCCGAGAGCCCCGCGGCCACTCCGGCCCCTCAGTCGTCCGAGAGCCCGGCAGCACCGGTTCAGGAGGATGAGTCCGGCTCCCAGCGGGCGGAATAGAACCAGCCCTTCCAGGGAGCGCAGTCTGCGTGCGGAAGTGGTGGAATTGGCAGACACACCATCTTGAGGGGGTGGCGGCGCAAGCCATGCGGGTTCAAGTCCCGCCTTCCGCACCAACACTCTACCCGTTCCTTCTCGCGTTCAGCTCGTCCCCAGAGAAACCTTTGCAACAGCCCCGCCCCCGGGGGGGCCCCCCGGGGGGCAGGGGGGGGGGGGTGGGGGCCAACCCCGCGCCCCTCCCCGCGTCCCCCCCCCCCCCAAAAAACCTATCCCCCCCCCCCCCCCCCGGGGGGCCCCGCCGGGCGGGAAGGGGTGCGGTCGTGCCGGCTCCCGGTTGACGTGGCGCGACTTCGCTCCCGGACGCAGGGTGCCCGGGTTACCTGGCCGTCGCGTTACGGTTCAATTCTTGAAGAGGGCGTCGAAGGCCTCCCGGGCCGTCTTGGGGCCCGGAGCGGCCGGGGTGTAGGAGGTGGTTTGTCGTTCGATGGTCTTCTTGGCCACGAACAGGCCGCACTGGTTGCGTACCCCTTTTCGGGGAATGCGTTCGGGAATCTTCTGGGTGCATTCCAGGCGGGCCGAGGTATCGAAGAACACGCACTGCCGGCAGGTGTGGAGGTCGGCCCCGCACTTGGGACACTGGGTTTCCAGACCGATATCGTGCGACGTGGTCGCCCCGCACATGGTGCAGCGGACCACCTCCTGAAAGCCGGGCATCGGCCTGGCTCGGAACTCGGGGGCTCCTCGGGGCCTGGAAGGCTTTCGGACCCGGGGCCGCGATTCCCGTTCGTTGTCCTGATAACCGGGCTGGCGGTATTTTCTCGACATCAGGTTCTCGTGGTTGCAGGCAGGCCCGGACGGGTGCCAGGGTGTCGGCTCACTTGCTCAGCAGCACCTGGGATGGGGGATCATTGCCAACTGGTCACGTGTGCGAAGCATTATACTTTGAATGGAAAAGGACGGCGCAAGAAAAAATTGACGGGGCCTGCGGTCGCATCCCCCTTGAGAAATCGGGGTCAAGAGCTTTCAGAGCGATTTTACGAAGAATATCCCTGACACCGGGCTATTGACAATCCCCGTTTTTAGACTAAAATCTGGATACTTCCGTCGTCGGCGCACCTTCATGCTCGCCGCCCAACACTTTGCCTGACATTCAAAATTCAACCAGACTCCGTCAGTCACCCCTCGGAACCCTTGGAGGAGTGGATGCCAAATAGTGAAAGTAACGGTCCGAAGCAACCCCCGACCGGTGCGACTCCCAGAGCCGCATCGCCGACGCGGAGGCCACCCATACGCAGGCCACCCGCCAAGGTTGGGGAAAAACCCAAGGCAGGGTTGGTATCGAGGATCCTGAGTTCCTTCGGGATAGGCGAGTCGGTCGACCCCGCCAAGCGGCGCCGTCGCACGGTGCAGGCTCTGGTTTCGGGGTTCCTGGGAATCAATTTGTTCATGTTCCTGCGCTTCTTCTTTCCCAGGACCCTGTTCGAACCCAAGACGGTGTTCCGCATCGGATACCCCTCCGACTTCGGCTTTGGCGTGGATACCAAGTTCCAGAAAAGGCGGATCTGGGTGGTGCGCGATGCCGAGGGGCTCTTTGTGGTCTACGCCCGCTGCACGCACCTGGGATGCACTCCGGACTGGAAGCCCAGCGAGAACAAGTTCAAGTGTCCCTGCCACGGAAGCGGTTATGACAGCGAGGGAATCAATTTCGAAGGCCCGGCTCCCCGCCCCCTGGACCGCGCCAAGGTTGAGCTCGACGCCGAAGGGCAGATCGTGGTGGACACCAGCGTCCTCTACGAGTGGC
Source organism: Acidobacteriota bacterium (assembly GCA_028875135.1). GTDB lineage: Bacteria > Acidobacteriota > Terriglobia > Versatilivoradales > Versatilivoraceae > Versatilivorator. The sequence goes on along the minus strand of JAPPFQ010000722.1, from coordinate 3,480 downwards.
CCAAGGGAATGCGGTCGGAGTTCCGGGACGAGGGGGCCTTCCTGCAGTTGTAGCCGGTAGCCGATCCTGCGTAACGGGAATTGCAAGCATCCATCCGAGGAGTCGTTTCATGGCAGACGATCTGAAAGAACAGAAACCGGCGGGCAGGGGGACAGCCTTGATCGACGGGGTCCTGAAGGAGGTCAAGGGTCTCAAGGACAAGGCCCTGGACGATGTTCAGTCGCTCAAGAAGCCGCAGAAAACCCAACTCTTCAAGTCGATCTTTCGGGTGACCCACGACGAGAAGCCGCGCAATCGCGCGCTCGGGATCCTGTCCAACGTCTTCCTGCATCTGCACCCCGCCAAGATCAACCGCGACGCGGTCGCCTACAACTACACCTGGGGCATGGGAGGGATCACCTTCTACCTGTTTATCGTGTTGACCTTTACCGGCGTCCTGCTGATGTTCTACTACCACCCCACCAAGGTACAGGCCTTTCGGGACATTCTCTACCTGGAACACGACGTGCCGTTCGGGAAGCTGTTGCGGAACATGCACCGCTGGGCCGCCCACCTGATGATTATCACGGTGTGGCTGCACATGTTCAGAGTCTTCCTGACGGGCTCCTACAAGAAGCCGCGGGAATTCAACTGGATGGTGGGCGTGATTCTGATGCTGCTTACCATGCTGCTTTCCTTTACCGGATACCTGCTGCCGGATGATCAGCTCGGTTTCTGGGCGGTCACCGTGGGCACCAACATGGCCCGGGCGACGCCTTTGCTGGGGCACGAGGGCCCGTTGGGACCGGAGCTCGGCATGACGGCCTTCAACGACGTTCGCTTTGCTCTGCTGGGGGGCTCCATCGTGGACTCCAATGCGCTGTTGCGCGCCTACATCTGGCACTGCATCGCCATTCCCCTGATCGCGGGGATTTTCATGGCCGTTCACTTCTGGAGAGTCCGCAAGGACGGCGGCATCTCGGGACCGGCTCCCGTGATGCTGGAATCCGAAATCAAGGAGCCGCGACGGTTCTGAGCGTTCGTTGGCGCGGCCATCGTTCGAGGGCCTGTAACCGGGAACGGCTCGGAAGAGGATAAGGAGGAAATCAGTGGATTGGGTTCAGCTCTGGGAAATCACCACCCTGCCCGACAATGTTCCGATAGTCCTGCTCATCCTGGTCATCCCTTTTTACACCTGGTACGGCCTCCGGCAGGCGTTCGCCAACGACCGGCTGATCGACAGGCTGGAAGCCGACCCTGAGATGGCCAAGACTCACCACCGCAAGACCCAGCCCTGGAAACCGGGCTGGGCGCGGGAAGTCCAGGTCTGGCCCTACCTGTTGCGCATGGAGTTCCTGGTCGCCATCATCGTCACCTTCATTCTGATGGTGTGGTCGATTACCCTGGACGCTCCTTTGGAGGAACCGGCCAATCCCTCCCTGACCATGAACCCGGCAAAGGCCCCCTGGTACTTTCTGGGGCTGCAGGAGATGCTGGTCTATTTCGATCCCTGGATGGCCGGCGTGGTGCTGCCGACCCTGATTCTGGTTGGGCTGATGGTGATACCCTACATGGATACCAACCCGCTCGGGAACGGCTATTACACCTACAAGCAGCGGAAGTTTGCCATTTGGGCCTTCTTCTTCGGCTTTATCGTGTTGTGGTTGTCGATGGTGGTCATTGGCACATTCATTCGGGGCCCGGGTTGGATCTGGTTCTGGCCGGGCCAGACCTGGGACCACAACAAGCTGATCTTCGAAGCCAATCGGGATCTGCCCGACATGTTCGGCATCACCAGCATGCTGGGCAAGAGCCTCTTCGGGGCGGCAGTGGTCGGCCTGTTTGCCGTGGTGACCGCCCTGGGGGTGCACAAGCTGTTTACCTGGAATGCGTTCAACCGGAAAATCTACAACCGCATGAGCTTGATTCAATACCTGCTCCTGCAGTTTTTCCTGGTCACCATGATGCTCTTGCCGGCCAAGATGGTGGCGCGACTGCTTTTCCGGATCAAGTACGTCTGGGTCACTCCCTGGTTCAATATCTAGTTGTCAGTGGCTAGTGGTCAGTGATCAGTGGCCGGGCTGTTTCAGAGACCGTAACCTTTTTCAAATGAGTCACGTTTTGCAGATCGCGAAGTGTAGATTTTGGGTTTAGAGCATATTCAACAATTGGGGTCAGAACTAGTCACTAATCACTAACCACTGACCACTGTTTTTCAAGGAGAAATCGGTGCCGAAGAAACCCCCGGTTGGAGACGATCCCGTCCTCAACCGATCCCTCGGTCGCATTCTTTTGATCTCATCCCTGCTGATGATCGTGTCTCTGCTGTGGGCGTTGTACGACGAGACCTACGGCCTCAGACCCTGGAAGGACTACCAGAAGCGCTTCGCCGGTCTGTACAGCCGGCACCTGAGGCGGATCCAGCCGGCCCAGGCCCGGGCCGAGCAGGCCGTCCTCCAATCCGCCGAGTACAAAAAGCTGAGTGATGCGGTCACCAAGGCCCAGGATTCGATTGCCCCCCGGCTCTCCGATCTGGACCGCGAAACCAACCGGATCGTCAGCAGGCGGTTGAGCGTCATTACCGAGCCCTTCGCCATCACCCGCAGCGAGATCGCAGCCCTCATCTACCAGATCGAAACTTCCACCAGCCAGAGTGAAAAAGAGGCGTTGCAGCGGCAGATCGATGCCATCAAGGCCCGGGAGGTGACCCTGAGGCTGGCTTCCGCCAATGGTTCCGGGGAGGTGGTGGAGAAGCAGGAAACCTTCAATTTCGATCAGTTGGAAGCGGAATTCAACCGGCTGCAGGCCAGGCGGGCCGAGTTGGGAGCCCAGCGGGCCGAACTGGTGAAGCCTTCCACCGAGTTGCGAGGGGAGAGGGATACCCTGCTCAACGACCGCCTCACCGGCTTGACCGCCTCTCAGATCCGGGGGCTGCGGGCCAGGGTGCGCAACTTCGAGCTGGGGATCCGGCAGATCCACGTGGCCGAGGTTGACCTGGTGGACCGGTGCGAGTCCTGTCACCTGGGCATCAGGGAGCCGGTGGTGCTGACCAAGGCCGACATGGGGGGCCACGAAGTGTTTGTCAGCCACCCCAATCCAGCCCTGCTGGCGCTGCACGATCCGGAGCAGTTCGGTTGCTCCACCTGCCACAACGGCAACGGAAGGGCGACCACCAGCGTCCGCAAGGGCCACGGGCGCCACAAGTACTGGTTATGGCCGCTGTTCTACAGGGAGAATTTCGAGGCGGGCTGCCACCAGTGCCACGCTCAGGACCTGGTGCTCGATCACGCCGACGTCCTGAACCGGGGGAAAGAGATCTACTACGTCGAGGGATGCGCGGGCTGTCATCGTTTCGAGGGCTTCGACACCGAGGCCGAGGCGCTGACCGAGGTTCAGTCCTCCATTCATGCGTTGGTGGAGGACCGGAAGGAGATGGGCAAGGAGATCGAACAGAGCGTTCTGGCCGGCGACAATGCCCAGGACAACGCGGAGGCCCAGCGG
>JAPPFQ010000536.1 GCA_028875135.1 Acidobacteriota bacterium | reverse complement strand
ATCCTGTGCATCGATGTTCAATAATTTTGTTCTCAACAGGCCATGAACTTCTCTTGTTTCACTCTCGGATGATTTACCCGGCAGGGCTGGGGCGCCGCTTGTTTGAAGGATTGCGCCGATAACGACAAGATGCTTTGCGTGTCGTTCGACCAACTCTCCACTCTCCACTATTCACTATTCACTTCTTGAACAAAGGAGCGACTCATGACCCATCGCCGTTCGTTTCTGGCATCGATGGCAGCGGGGGCCTGGCTGCCGGCGGCCGTTTCTCAGGCCCGGGCGGAATCCTCCCGGCCCGCGGCTCGAAAGATTCGGGTGGGGGCGTTGAACGTGGGCGAGTACACCTTCTGGGGGATCTGGGCCGAAATTCTGGCTTCCCAGGGTCTTTTCGGCGGCGGTCTGCTCAACATGGAGATCACCCACTGCTGGGACGTGAACCCCAAGCTGGCCCGCGAGTTCGCGGACAAGTACGGCTGCGTGGCGGTGGACCGTTACGACGGGATGCTGGGCAAGGTGGACGCCATCGGCTTCGGCGGGCTCTACGAGGTGCCCTGGCAGCACCGCCTGGCCTGGCCCTACGTGGAGGCGGGGGTCCCCACCTATCTGAGCCGGCCCTTCAGCTACCGCCTGCGCGACATCGACGCCATCCTGAACCTGGCTACCAAAAAGGGAACGCCACTGATGGCCACCAGCGTGCAGGAACACTATTACCAGGCTTCCTACCTGAAGGGCCGCCTAGGCAACGTGGGGGTCATCAAGGGAGTTCACGGCCTCTGCTTCACCGACGAATATCCGGCCCATTTCCACATTCAGTGGTTCATCCTGCGAGCCCTCGGTTACGAGGTGGAGAAGGTCTCCCTCTTCACCGACGACGAGCGCAAGGCGACCTATTTGCAGGACACCATGCTGTTCAAGGGCAGGGAAGGACAACCGCCCTTCCTGGCCGCCCTGCATGGAGTTTCCGGCACCCACCATCTCTACCTGAAGGTCACCGGGGACAAGGGAAGAGAGACCATCACCATGGACCGCAGCCCGGATCGGAGGGAGACCCTCTACTACTACTTCGCCCCCCAGCTCATGGACATGCAGCGGACCTTCCAGGGGGACAGCTACCAATCCTTTGACGTCATTCGCAAGAAGACCCAGGTGTTTCTGGCCGGCTACTACTCCTACCTGGAGAAGGGCGGAAGTCTGTTTCCGGTGGACCAGGTGCCGGAGGACTGGTCCCCCCGCCACTTCAGGCCCAACTGGATCGACGAGTCGATGTTCTCTGCAAAATCGTAGCGGGGCTGTGCCTCAGAGCGACAGCACGGGGAATAGGCATATCCACCAGGGACTTCGAAGGGGACGAAGGGGATGGCGGTTATTCCTCGCCGTTGCCGACCGAGAGCTCGATTCGCCTCACCCGCACCGGTCGATCGGCGTCCGGCCGCCGCCGCTTGAGCCGTAGCGAGAGTTGATTGAGGCCGGGCGTCAACCGCGCCACCGGCACCGGCAGCCGCAACCCGCTGAAGTCCATGTCCAGCCGCCGGCGAGGGGGGAAGCCCAGGATCCCGTGACCGGTGGGGATGTCCAGGTGGCGGGTTACCTGAGCCAGGTCTTTCACCGGGTCCAGCTCCTGAGGTTCCAGCACCCGTCCGTTGAGGGAGAACTCCAGAACGTCGCCGGCTATCCCGTCCAGGCCGACCAGCAACTCGGCCCGCCTGGGCGGGTTTAAAGTGGACGAGACCTCGTCGGCGATGGGAAGGGTCACCGTTTGGACGGCTCCCGCTCTGTCCAGGGTGAAGGGTAGGGGCGCCGCCTTGATCATGGTGTTGAAGCGGACCGAATCGGAGCGGGGGGAGCGTCCCGTATGGTGGGCCTCGAAACGCTGCACCAGGGTGTAGCGCTTGTCCTTGTTACGAAGCAGGTCCGGTTCGGCGATCTCCCGCAGCAGGCGGCTGCGCCAGTTCCCGTAGAAGAACCAGTTGAAGGTGTAGAGTCCGTCGGCCCCGTCCCGCCAGAGGTTGGCGGCGCTGCCTCGAATCACCTCGTCGGGATAGATGGGATAACCGTTGCCAAAGGGGTAGAGGCTGGGATAGATGGGTATCCGGCGGCTGCCCATGAGCTCTCTGAATCCTGACAGGCCCCGACATTCCGTCAAACCCTGACCCAGAATCAGGGAATCGACCAGCCCCTCCCGGATCCAGGTCGGGACCTCGAAGCCTCCTTCCAGGCACCACTCCACCCTCTCGGGCACCCGTACCGCGATCTCGATGGGGCGGCCCCTTCTGGCCGCCTTCTGCCGCAGACTTCGCCTCACGGTTCGCATGAATTCGGTCAGATACTTGCCCTTTTCCCGCTCCAGGCCCCGAGGGAAATAGAAGGTGTGCCGGAGCCAGTCGAGCTCGATGCCGTCGAAATCCCAGCGATCGAAGAACTCCTCGACGACTCGGAGCTTCAGCTCCCGGACCGGGGCCACCTCGAAATTCAGGGCGCTCCACCAGTCCAGGTCGGGAACCAGCCAGTCGGGATTGAGTCTCTTGAAGGTGGGCAACTCCGGGTTGGGAAGGGTACCTCGGGGGTGCTGGCCATCGTGGATATCGTTCATGCGGAGCGATACGAAGGCCCTCATCCCTCTCCGGCGGCATTCTTCCACGATGATCCGAGGCGGATTGTGGCCGGAATCGGCCAGGCTCTTGGGGTTCAGGTACTGGTCCCTGGGATCGACCTCGATGCCGCCGTGCCAGGTCCTGCTTTCAGGGAATCGGAATCGGTCGGCTTGGCCGGGCCATTCCAGGACGTTGCTCTGGTACTCGGCCACGTTGCCGCTGCCGAAGCTGAACAGCAGGGTGTCGACGCCGCTGTTCCCGATGGGGGTGAAGACCAGGTCGGTAAATTCCCGGCGGCTCAAGGGGCCGCTGTTTTGAGGCAAGGCGGCGCGTCCCCAGCAGTGAATCATGGATCCGTCGCAGTTGAACAGGAGCCGGCCCGGCCTGGAGTTGCGGCCGTCGGATCCGCCGGGATCGGCCAGGCAGGCCAGTCCACCGGCTCCCGCCAGGAGAAAGCGGCGCCGGCTGATCGGAAAGGCGTTGGGTAGGGACGAGGACTTACCGGAACCAGTCATAGTTGAGTCCCAGAGATCGGTCGGCCAGGGGAAGGTCGACTCGAGCTCCTCCCTTTGCGGACGACAGCTTGAGGGCGATCTCCACTTCCAGAGCCACGGCCACCCGGCGTCCCGAGTTCTTGGGCTCGTCCAGCCGGCCCTCCATGCAGTCCACCACGTCGGCCAGGCTGTAGACAGCCCCGTAGGGAGGGACGAACTGGGGGGCGGGCCAAGGCATGGAGACCCGTCGGGTTCCCGCCGGCGTCTGGGCCGTCTGCCGGAGCTGCCAGCCGGAAACGAAGGAAAAGGTCATCTCCCCTTTGCTGCCGCAGAGGCGGACCCCGGGAGCACCCGCGCGGAAGTGGACCACCAGGCCGTCGCTGGCCACCATCATTCCCTGGCCCTTGAACTCGTCGCTTCCGGATTCTCTTCTGGGTAGGTCCCCCGTTCCGCACACCCAGGCCGGCGGGCTTTCCAGGAAGTAGGACCAGTTCTGATGCTGAGCTCCAGGGCCCGAGGCCTCGATGGAAACCAGGTCCCCGATGGCTCCCTGCCGCACCAACTCCCTGGCCCTGCCAAAGGAGGGGTGGGTGGTGGTGATGGCGCCGCAGTTGAGAGCAATGCCGCGATCGGCGCAGGCCTGGACCATGCGGTCGGCTTCCTCCAGGGTGTGGCACATGGGTTTCTCGGTGAAGATGCCCGTGGCCCCCGACTCCGCCGCCTTGACGGTGAGAAAGGCCCTGCCCTTGGTGTTGGTCGCCACGGCGACGATATCGAGTTGTTCCCTTTCCATCATTTCGATGGCGTCGGTGTAGAGAGCCTGGATGCGGTAGCGTTCGCCAAAGGCCTCGAGCCGTTTCCTGTCGCGGTCGGCTCCGGCCACGAGTTGCACTTCCGGACGATCCCACAGCGCTTCGGCGTAGGAGGTGGGGAGCCCTTCATTTCCAGGGTGGTCGTGGTGGTGGAATCGCCGGTGGATGTCCAACTTGGGCGTCGGCCGATCCGCGTCGTCCACATCGAAGCGATCGGGAATGCGCCCCGCCAGGTCGTAGAGCAGGCCCATCCAGCCCAGGCCGATCACCCCGGCCCGATACCTGGTCTTGCCGGTGTCCGGCTGCCCGGGTCCGGGAGTTCCGGCGGCGGAGGGCGCTCCGGACGCAAGCCCCGAGGCCACAACCGTGTGAAGAAAGTGTCGTCTCTGCATGGCCTCCTCCCATCCACTTGGCGGGCTGCCGATGCCCGAATCGGATCCCGGCCGGCACCCCCCTGGAACTGGACGCCAGGGCATCCGGAGCAGAGCAGGGCAGAGGTATTGGTCAAGATCCCATGATCCAATGCCGCCATTCTATGAAGGTTGGCTTGTCCTGTCGATAGCGGTGGCATTAGACTATAGCGGTAATTTTCCAAATGGGGTGTGAGTTGTTGAGAACGATCTCGATCGGGGTGGGTCTTCTCAGCGGGTTGGCGGCTTTTGCGGCCACGGCTGAGGACACCGCGATCCGGTTCCGGACGCAGATCAAACCCATCCTGGAGACCCGCTGTCTTTCCTGCCACGACACCCGGACGCACAATAGCGGCCTGGTGCTGGAAACGCCGGAGGCGATCCTACGGGGAGGAGCCCTGAACGGCCCCGCCGTCCTGGCCGGCAACGCCGAGGCCAGCCCCCTGATCCACTACCTCCGGGGTGAAAAGCAACCGGCCATGCCCCTGGGAGAACCGCTGCTGCCGGAGGAGGAGATCGGTCTGATCGCGGCCTGGATCGACCAGATGCCACCCCCGGCCGATGCTCCCCGGAGTGCGGGAGCGGCCTGGCCCTTCACCGAGCTGAACCCGCCGGCCATTCCGGCGGTGCGGGACCGGCAGTGGGTGAGAAACCCCATCGATGCCCTGGTCCTGGCCGAGTTGGAGAAGCAGGGGATGGAACCGGCGCCGCCGGCTTCCGGGAGATCCCTGCTGCGCCGGGTCACCTTCGACCTGATCGGCATGCCACCCACTCCGGAGGCGATGGCCCGGTTCCTCCACAACCCTTCCGATGACGCCTACCAGCAGGAAGTGGAGACACTGCTTCGCAATCCCCACTACGGGGAGCGTTGGGGCAGGCATTGGCTGGACCTGGTTCGCTACGCCGATACCGAAGGGGGCGGCCCGGACTATCCTCGCCCCCACATCTGGCGCTACCGCGATTACGTCATTCGCGCCTTCAATCAGGATCGTGCTTACGACCGCTTTGTCAAGGAGCAACTGGCCGGCGATCTGTATGCGGTCTACGGCGCCGAGGGAAAGCTCGGCCTCGGCTTCCTCAACCTGGGGGTTGTCGGTGAGGACGCCGGACGGCAGAATCTGCTGGTCGACCTGGTCACCACCACCGGATCCGTCTTTCTGGGACTCACCCTGGAGTGCGCCCGCTGCCACGACCACAAGTACGACCCCATTCCCGCCCGCGACTATTTCCGGACCGAGGCCTTCTTTTCCTCTCTTACCGTGGGCGAGGCCGACCTTCCGTTCACTCAGTACGAAGGTCCCAGCCTCGATCCCGAAGACTGGAAGCAGCGCACCGAAGCCTGGCAGCGGGAGCTGGATCAGCGCAAGGAGTTGAGAGAGAAGACCACGGCGAAGTTTCTGAAGCGCTTGGAGAAACCCTTCCACCTGGTCGGGGGGCAGGATCTGAAGGACGGGGTGGTGCCTTTGGGTGATGGCGCACTGAAGACCGCTCTGAGTCGAGGGGTTCTGTTCACGCGGGAGGAAAGGGATCTCTATCGCCTGATCGAGAGGCAGAACACCAGCTACGGCAACGTAAGCCATCGCGATTACTTCAAGCCAAGGGTGCACACCGCCTGGGAGATCCAGAGCCGGTACGGGGGCCGTCGGCCTCACCCGGCCAAGCCCACCACCTACGTCCTGCAGGGCGGCAACCCGAAGGCCAGGGGGGAGGCGGTGCAGCCGGGCTTCCTGAGCGCTCTCGAGGACCGGTTTCCCTTCAAGAGCGAGAACCCCAGACAGAATCCCCGCCAGACGCTGGCCGAGTGGATCGCTCACCCCGGCAATCCCCTGACGGCCCGAGTCATGGTGAACCGAATCTGGCAGCACCATTTCGGCGAGGGGCTGGTGCGGACCGCCAGCGATTTCGGGCGTAACGGATCGGGGACCCTCCATCCCGAGCTGATCGATTTTCTGGCGTCCTATTTCGTGCGGAACCGTTGGAGCATCAAGGCCGTGCATCGGTTGATCCTGCAGTCCAATGTCTACCGGCAGTCGATCCGGAACCCCCGGGCCGAGGAGTACCGTTCGCTCGACCCCGACAACCGCTACTTCTGGCGGAGCAATCCGCTGCGATTGGAGGCCGAGGCGATCCGGGACAGCATCCTGGCCGTGAGTGGGGAGTTGAATGCCACCATCGGAGGACCGGGGTTTTTCCCCAGGGTCGAGGAAGATCTGCTGTGGGAGGGAGGAACCTGGTGGAAACCCTCCAGCCGCGAGGAAAGGAACCGGCGCACCGTCTACATGTGGCAGGGAAGGTCCTTTCAACTGCCCATGATGAATGTCTTTGACGGAGCCAACCTGAACGAAAGCTGCTGGAGGCGGGAGGTGACCACGGTGGCTCCTCAGGTGTTCGCCTTGTTCAACAACCCCTTCGTGCACGAGCAGAGTCGCAGGATGGCCGGAAGGATCGTTCGGGAGGCGGGATCCGCCCCGGAAGCCCAACTGAAGCGGGCCTTCCAGTTGGCCCTGCAGAGGGATCCCATGCCCGGGGAACGATCGCGCGGCCTGGACTTTCTGGCCCGGCCCCTGACGGCCCGGCAGCCACCCGTCGAGTTGGCCGGAGGGCCGGCGACCGCTCCGGGCCTGGAATCGGATGCCTCTTCGCGGCCAGCCGCCTCCGACGGAGACCGGGACCGGCTGGCCGATCTCTGCCTGGTTCTGCTGAACATGAACGAGTTCATCTTTCTGGAGTGAGGCTTCGCCGGACTCGCCGGTCTTCTTGCCGGCTTCCCCCGGGGCTCCTGAAGGCAGAAACGGGAGAATTCAAACCTGGGAGACATTTCATGAAGAGTCTCAACCCCGAATACTGCGGTCGATTCGAAGCGCCCGACCGGCCCCTGGGTGAACTGGGGCGCCGGGACTTCCTCTATCGCCTGGGAAGGGGTGTCGGAGGCGTCGCCCTTTCCTCGATGCTTTTCCGGGAGGGCCTGCTGGGTGGGGAAACAACCGGCAATCCGCTGGCGGCCAGGAAAGGGCACCGGCCGGCCCGGGCCAGGTCGTGCATATTCCTGTTCATGGCCGGCGGTCCCAGCCAGATGGACACCTTCGATCCCAAGCCGTTGTTGAACAAGTACCACGGCACCCCGGCCTTCGATGGCGCCCAGCTACGCACCTCCGGCAGAAAACTGCTCTACGTGGGGAGTCCCTTCCGCTTCGGCAAGTTCGGACAGTCCGGCATCGAAGTGTCGGACATGTTTCCCCACCTGGCCACCTGCGTGGACGACATGGCGGTGGTGCGGTCGATTCACACCGACTCCGACGCCCACTCCCTGGCCACTTTTCTGATGAATACCGGGGAAGCGCTGCCGGGAAGTCCTTCGCTGGGTTCCTGGACGGTCTACGGGCTGGGAACCGAGAACGAAAACCTGCCGGCCTTCGTGGTGTTTCCCATCAGCGGAACCGGAGGATTCGGGGGTCCCCAGAACTGGTCGAACGGGTACCTGCCGGCCATCTACCAGGGAACTCCCCTCAAGTCGGAGGGCGTTCCCATCGTGGATCTGCAGCCCCCTGCCGGTACCACTACCGAACAGCAGGAAGCCAACATTCAATTGCTGAACCACTTCAACCGGCCTTACCTGGAAGGACACCCGCTGAAGGGCGACCTCTGGGCCCGCATGAAGAATTACGAATTGGCCTTTCGCATGCACGTGGAACCCGTGCTCGCCGGGGGTGAGGCCGACGAGATTCGGC
>JAPPFQ010000652.1 GCA_028875135.1 Acidobacteriota bacterium | reverse complement strand
GTATCACTCCCCCCTTGAGGGGGAGTCGGCGAGGCAAACGCGGCGTCCCTTCGACTAGGCCGAAGCCCGCAGCCGAGCCGGAGGGGGGCAATCGCGACGTCCCTCGAGCCGGAGGGGACCCCAGTCTCCGAGGTTCGTAACAGGTCCTTGTTTTACTTATGTATGATCCGCCCGGAATGGCGGGGGGCGGTTCTGATCGGAAGCATCCAGCGCCGAGCGAAAAGCCCGGATATGGGCCGGGGTGGTGCCGCAGCAACCTCCGATGAAGTAGGCTCCCTCCTGCAGAAGGTCGGACAGGTGTCCGGACATTTCCTCGGGGGTCTGGGTGTAGTAGCTCCTGAGTTCGTCGTCCAGTTGAGGCATCCCGGCGTTGGGGTAGGCCATCATCCGTTTCGGTGCTATTTGCCTGGCAACCATCGCCTCCCGCAGCTCCCTGATCCCCTGGATGGCATAGGGCATGCCCGTATGCTCCTCCCGCCGCGGTTCGGCGCCGCAGTTCAGGCCGAGCAAATCCACATGCTCCAGTAAGTTCTCCCCCCCCGCAAACTCACCCGCAGAAAAGATCTCCAGCAGGTCCGGGGCCGAATGTCCCCAGTCGGTCTTGTAGGTCACCTTGCCGCTGTCACGGTCCCGGGTGTACTTGTAAGTAAGGTTGACGGCTACCGGAATTCCGTACTGGCGGGCCACGTCGGCGACGATGGACGCCTCCCGGGCCGAAAACATGGTCTCGATGCAGAAGAAATCGACGCCGCCTTCCGCCAGGGCGTCAGCCAGTCTCCGGTGGGCATCCCTGACCAGGTGGTTGGCGATGCCAAAGCTAGTGTCGCCGCTGTCGGCTTCGATGGCTCCCGGGGAGGGCCCCAGCGAGCCCGCGATATAGGTCTCCTTGCCGCTTCTCTCAACCGCTGCCCTGGCATGCTCCACCGCGGCTCTGGCCAGGCGATCGCACCCGGCCGGATCTTTCCCGGCCATCTTGAGGTGCAGGGTGGATCCGACAAAGGTGTTGGTGCCGATGGCATCGGCCCCGGCTTCGATATAGGCGCAGTGGATGCCGACCACGTCTTCCGGATGCAACTCGTTGGCCACGCTGCTGTTGGGCAGCTCGATGCCTCTGGCGAACAGTTGCGAGCCGAATCCCCCGTCATACAGGAGCGGTTTCGGCTGCTTGAGTCTTTCCGATAGAGGAATCATGGAAACTCCTTCGAGCGCCCTTGCGGTCGAAAGAAGAGCCCTCGAACCGCCGGCACGATTTTGCAGGTCGAGCCGCCGGGGAGAACATGCCACGCCGGCGGCGGCACCGGACCCGCCCTAAAGATCCATCAGTTCCCGCACATACTTGGGGGCCGGCGACCCGAAGGACAGCATTTTGTCGTGAAAGGCCTTGAAGTCCTTCAGGGGTCCATGCCTGGCTTCGTAGGCTTCTCGTATGGCATTGACTTCACGGTTGCCCACATAGTAGGTCGAGAGCTGGGCCGACGTCAGGCAGGCCCTGCGCCACTTGCCGGCTGCCTCTCCCTCTTCCTGAAAGCCCTCGTTCATCATCAAGTCCATGGCTTCTTGGCGGCTCATGCTGCCGGCATGGACCTGTTGATCGATGACGGCATTGATGATCAGCCGCAGGCGCATCTTCAACTGCTGCATCTTGACGGCCGGTCCGCCATAGCCCTTTTCCGCCATGAGCTGCTCGGCATAGGTCGCCCACCCTTCCACAAAGGTTCCACTGGTGAAGATGGCTCGAATCCTGGTAGGCGCCCGGAACCGGTTGGAATGGGCGATCTGGAGATAGTGTCCCGGAGTGGACTCATGGATGGTCAACTCCTGCAGCATATGGTCATTGTACTCCCGAAAAAACGACCTCACCCGATCGGACGGCCAGTCGGCGGGAGTCGGAGAGATGGCGTAGAAGGTCTCGCCCCGAGTCTCCAGCGGCCCGGGAGAGTCGCAGTAGGCCACGGCCACCCCTCTCTGGAACTCCGGCATCACGATGATCCGGATAGGTTCTTCCGGAACCGTCACCAACTCCTGCTCCCGGGTGAAACGGGTCACCTGGTCCAGCGACTGCCGGGCCTTGTCCACGATGGTCTCATTGTCCGGACGGGAATCGGCCAGCTTGTCGAGCACCTCTCCGACCACGGATTTCGGGTCCTGCGGTAGCCGCCCATGGGGGAAGAGGCTTGGGTAGAGACGGCGGGCTGTCTCAGCAAGGTCTTTGCGGGTACGGCTCAGATCCTGCATGGCGGCTTCGCGGATCTCCTCCAGGGACAGATCCGATTCCAGGGTGTGCCTCAACTTGGCCCGGTACAGCCGTTCCCCCAGCCTGAAGTCTCCCTCTGCGCCGGGGAGCAGATCCTCTTCCAACCAGCGGCCATAGTCCTCCAGGGCCTGGACCGCTTGCCGCCGGGCCCGGAAAAACGACTCCTCCAGGTCCGGTATCCGGTCCAGATAGGGTTGCAGCCCCTCGGAAATGAGGCGCAGGGTGCCCTGATTCTGCTGAATGGCGGTCTCGGTGTGGATCCTGGGGGGATTGCGCAGATTGGCCTTGGCCGCCGCCACCACCGCCGGAACAGCCTGAAGCCTCTTCCGAAGGCTGGCCATTCTTTCCGGCAGGGGCGCGAATTCGCGCGCCACCAGGGAATAGACGGCGCTGCCCACGTTGTAGACCATGGGATTCCATCGGTATTCCTTCAAATCCTCCAGTCGAAATATCATGGACCGGATATTGGCTTTCAGGATCCGATAGTCCACCCGGTTGACCTCGCTGAGCCTCGCCGGATCGATGGTCTCGAGCCGCCGGAGAGATCGGCGTTGAAAGGCGAGGTCCCGGTCCACGCCGTCACTGGAGTAATCGTCGAGACGGTGGTCGTAGCGGTGATCTCCCAACAAGGTGGCCCACTCGGGCCTCATGGCCAACAGTTCCTCCACGTACGTCTCGGCGAAGGTTTCGAACCCGGCATCCTGGCTGGGCCTCCACCAGCACCCGGCCCCTAGCAGCAAGACCCAGGCCGTCCATCTCTTCATGAGTCCCTCACCCGGGTCGGACAACGATTCCACCTTACAAGCCGAGAATCCCGCCCGACCCGTCCCCATCGGTCCCGGTGCATTCCCAAAACTGCCAGGGGATGGTAGCATAGCCGCAGCTTGCGCGCCTAACCCCCAGTCTTTGCCTTATTTACAGGGAAGACGGCTGGGGGAATTCCCGGATCCCCTCCCGGTCGATCGTCCAAGGCAGGCGGCCGGAAGCGGTTGAATCGGGGATCGGACCCGCAAGCTCCGATCCCGGTCGGCCCCGCAGGGAATGGAGAATCCGATTGCCGCCGGAACGTCGAGACAAGGAGGATTCATGGCCAGCAAAGGGGTAAAGATCTTTGGTGTCATTCTGGGAGTTCTGTTGATCCTGTTCGGGATCATGGTCTTTGCACTGATTCGCTTCACCCGGCCGGCCGAGGTCAAGGTCCGCAACGACTCCGTATTGGAGCTCACTATCGCCGGGGAAGTGTCGGACCTGCCGCCAACCTCTCCCCTGGCGCAATTCACGGGGCAAGGCAAATTCTCCCTGCTGGAAATGGGACAGGCCTTGCGGGCCGCCGCGGAGGATGAGCGCATTGCCTCGATCTATTGCAGGATCTATCCCGTGCAGTCCAGTTGGGCAAGCGTGGAAGAGATCCGATCCTTCATGCATCGATTCAGGGAATCCGGCAAGAAAATCTACGCCTACCTTTCGTTGGATCTGGTCAGCGACAAGGACCTGTACCTCGCATCGGCTGCCGACGAGATCCATCTGAATCAGGATTCGGCCCTGATGGTCAATGGCCTGGTGGCCGAAGTCAGTTTCTACAGCAAGATGATGAACAAGCTGAAGGTCCGGCCCGACGTGCTCCAATTCAAGGAGTACAAGAGTCCCGAAAGCTTCACCCGATCCGGAATGACCCCGGAATTTCGCTCCATGTACCGTAGCCTGTTGTCCGACATTCAGCAACGGCTCAAGCAGGCCCTGAGCCGGGAGCGCGGGATCGAGCCGCAAGAGCTGGATCGCCTGATGCAGTACGGAATCCTGAGTGCATCCTCGGCTGTGGACGCGGGCCTGGTCACCCACCTCGGATACGAGGATGAAATTCGGGAACGGTTGAAAACCGAGTCCTCCGAAGGGAAACCGGAATACCGTTCCATATCGGCGTCGGACTACCTGAAAGCCGTCAAGCGCCGAAAAAAGGCCTCACGACCACACAAAGTGGCGCTGCTGGGCGGCATCGGTCCGATCATGACCGGACGGAGCGATGAAACCTGGGAAAACACCATGGGAGGAGACACCATCGTGTCCAGGCTGAGGAAGATCCGGAAGGACAAGAGCGTAAAGGGTCTGCTCTTCCGCGTGAACAGCCCGGGAGGCTCCGCCGTGGGATCCGACAAGATCTGGCGCGAGATCCGACTCATGGAAGAAGCCGGGAAACCGGTGGTGGTCAGCATGGGAGGAGTGGCCGGCTCAGGTGGGTACTACATCGCCATGGGGGCCCGAAAGATTGTGGCTCAGCCTTCAACCGTCACGGGCTCCATCGGCGTGATCTTCATGAAATTCAACCTGAGCGGCCTGTTCGATCAATGGCTGGGAGTCACCGTAGACCGGGTGAAGCTGGCCGAAAATGCCGACATCCTTTCCCCCACCACCTCTCTCAACGCCAGGCAGAGAAGCGAGGTTGAGGAATGGATGAGCCACATCTACGACACCTTTGTCGAGAAGGCGGCTGAAGGACGCCACCTCACCGTCGAGGAGCTGGAACGTCAGGCCGGCGGCCGGGTCTTTACCGGAAACCAGGCCAGGCAGCGTCAACTGATCGATGCGGTGGGTGGACTGAGCACGGCACTGGACCTGCTCAAGCAGGAACTGGACATTCCCGCGGAAGAAGGGGTGGAACTGGTGCTCTACCCCAAGCCCAAGAGCCTGTGGGAGAGCCTGCTCGAGGGGGATTGGGCTCAAGTCTCCAGGCGCGGACAATCCCTGGAGGCACTGCTCAAAGAGCGGCTGCCGGAGGTCACCCGTCCGGCGCCCTGGCTGATCGTCCCCGAGCTG
This sequence comes from Acidobacteriota bacterium, assembly GCA_028875135.1. Taxonomy (GTDB): domain Bacteria; phylum Acidobacteriota; class Terriglobia; order Versatilivoradales; family Versatilivoraceae; genus Versatilivorator. The sequence continues at coordinate 3,012 of JAPPFQ010000652.1, read as the reverse complement.
AGGATTCACTGACCGCCGCCCCGGTGAGCAATGCGGGCTCGATTCAGGTTTCGGTGGGATCCGATTCCAGGATTTGCACCAGGACCTGGCTGACTCGAAGCTTCTCCACCCGTTGAACCACCATCTTGAGGTTGCCATGGACGGACTCAGCCCCTTCGGAGGGAATATTCCGCCAGTGGTTTACCAGGTAGCCGCCCAGGGTGGTGACGTCGTGATCGCCGTTGAACTGGGTTCCAAAAGCTTCCTCCAGGTCATGCAGCGGCGTGGCGCCATCCACCAGAAACTTACCCTCGCCGAGCTTGACGATTAAAGGGGCTTCCTGGTCAAACTCGTCCTGAATCTCTCCGACAAGCTCCTCGAGTACATCCTCCAGAGTAACCAGGCCCAGCGTCCCCCCGAATTCGTCGACCACGACTCCCATGTGACACTTCCTTTGCAGGAAGGTTTTCAACATCGTCTCCAGCGAGGCGAACTCCGGGAAAAACAGGATCTCCCGGCAGATCGATTCCAGGTCGACCGGGTCGGTCCCGGACTGAATCTGCCAGAGCAGGTGCTTGATGTGGACCATTCCGACCACGTCGTCCAGCGTCTTGCGGCAAACCGGAAACCGGGTGTGACCATAGGCCTTGACGGTTTCGAGGTTCTGCTCCGGGGACATCTCCAGGTAGAGGGCGTCAATCTTGTTGCGGGGAAGCATGATGTTGCGGGCCTGCAGACTCTTCAAGCTGAAGGTCCTGCGGAGAATGCGCCGGCTCAACGAATCGTGGGAGACTCCCGGACCCGATTCGGAAAGAAGCATGCGCAGTTCTTCCTCGGAGTGCCCCACCTCATGCTCGCTGGCCGGTCGAAGTCCCACCGTCCTGAGAATGCGGTTGGCCACCCCGTTCAGCAGCCAGATAGCAGGATAGAAGGCCTTGTAGAAAAAGTTCAAGGGGATGGCTACCCACAGCGTCGTGCCTTGAGCCCGCTGGATGGCAAGCGACTTCGGCACCAGCTCCCCCACGACGATGACCAGAAAGGTGATGAAGATGAACCCGATGGCAAAGGACAGGGAATGGAGCAACGCCGGGGAGTGTACCCCCAGCCCCGAAAGCATCGGCCGGAGCATCTCCGCCACAAAAGGCTCTCCCAGCCAGCCGAGGCCCAGGTTGACCAGGGTGATGCACAGTTGAGTGGCCGACAGGTAGGCATCCAGGTGGCGGATGACGTTTTCGGCAACCTTGGCGCGCCGATGCCCCTTCCTGGCCAGGGTCTCGATCTGAGTGGAGCGGACCTTGACGATGGCAAATTCGGCCGCAACGAAGAAGCCGTTCAAGAAGACCAAAAAAAAGATGGCCAGCAGTCTGAGTGAAACGCCGAGGAAGGTTAAATGTGGAGGGTCGTCCATCGATTCCGGAAGCCGGTTCCAGCAAGAGATCTATTTTACCACCAATTTCATTCCGTGGCCTCCATCACGGCTGCAAAGACTCCGTCCGATTGCGTTAAAAGTGGCGGCAGGCAAAGGAACGCCCCCTCGCAATGGGGCCTTAGCCCCTGGTAGGGCTTCAACCCCTCGTCGTAGGGGAGCCTCAACCGGAACCCCGGGCGGCTCGCCAGGAAGCGTTCCACCACCTGCTCGTTTTCCTCCGGCTCCAGGGAACAGGTCGCGTACACCAGGGTCCCGCCCGGTTTGAGCAGGTCGGCGGCGTTGTCCAGGAGCTTGAGCTGCAGCCCCGCCAGCCTGGTGAGATCTTCCGCCCGCAGGCGCCAGCGGATCTCAGGGTTGCGTCTCAATGTCCCGGTTCCGGAGCAGACCGCGTCCACCAGAATCTTGTCGAACCTCACCGACAGCGGCAACGGCCGGGTCCCGTCGGCCACGACCCAGCGCAAGCCGGGCCATTGCTTCCCGTGAAGCTCCCTTGCAATCCGGAGACGACGAAAACTGGAGTCCACCCCGATAACGGTCGCCTGCCCCTCGCCCAGTTGAATCATGTGAGAGGCCTTGCCTCCGGTGCCGCTGCACAGATCCAGGCAGACATCCGACGGCTTCAGCTTCAGCAAGCCGGCAATCACCTGGGACCCCGGACCCTGAATCGTCAACTGTCCGCGCCGGTATAGCGATGATTTCGTCAGGTCTCCCTTTTGGACTACCCAAATCCCCTCCCCCGAGTGGTAGGGGTAGACGCTATAGCCCTCCGCTTTCAGGGTGGTCACCATCTCTTCCTGTCCCATTCGGGGCGAGTTGTATCGGAAATGCACCCTGGGCGGTTCGTTGTTGTGGTTCAGAACAACGCAGGTGTGACGCAGACCCCAGCGGTCGACCCAGCGGCTCACCAACCATTCCGGGTGGGAGAAAATAATGCTGAGCACCAAGCTGGAATCCAGCGGCACCTTCCGACAGACATACTCGAAAAAGTCTCTGTCGGCCTTGCGCAGCACCGCGTTGATCAGACTGGCCGCGTAACGGTGCCTGGACTGCTTCACCAGTTCCACCGACTGGTGCACGGCCGCGCGCACGGGAACTCGGGAAAGAAACAGGATCTGGTAGGCCCCCAGCCGGAGCACCATCCGGACTTCCCTGTCCAGCCGTTCCAGGGGCCGCTCCACCAATGTGCCCAGGTACCAGTCCAGGCAACTCTTCTGCCGCAGGACTCCGTAGACCAGTTCGGTGGCCAACCGGCGGTCAGCCTCGCTGAACCGCCTGACGGGATCGTCGTGAAGCATATCCACGGCAAATCCGCGCCCCTGCTCTATTTTCATCAGGATACGGAAGGCGGCCCTTCGCGCCGGTGACACAGGCATAACACTCAGTCTCCCAGCAGGATGGAGTGCCCGGGTTGCAATCGCAGGCCGTTCAGAAAATCCGAGGCCGCCAGCGCCCTGTGGTTTTCCGGCTGAACTTCCAACAACTCCAGCCAGCCTTCCCCGCAGGCGACCAGGGCGCGCTTGGAATCCCACCGCCACAGTGAACCCGCCACCTGCTTCTGCACCGACGGAGAGACAGGCTGTGCTTTCAAAATGCGCAGCATGGAG
>JAPPFQ010000234.1 GCA_028875135.1 Acidobacteriota bacterium | reverse complement strand
GAGTTCCTCAAATCACTGGCCAAAGAATTCGTGGGGCGGGGGAGTTATTGATTTTATTGGTGGAGCTGATGGGATTCGAACCCACGACCTCCTGACTGCCAGTCAGGCGCTCTCCCAAGCTGAGCTACAGCCCCTCCGGTGGAATCGGGCGGGTGGCGCTGGAACTTGCAAACGGACCGGCCGCGCAGAAAGGTTGGTATCGGCCAGGTCGAGCCCCAACACGTGGCGCAGAGTAGCACGGGGAAAGAGGCTTGTAAAGGCGGTTCCCAGGTGGTGTCGGTCCCGGGTGGCAGCGCGGTTCCGGGACACCGCCGGCCGGAACGGGTGCGGGATGGATCAGCCCTCCTGCGTCTTCCTGGACCGGATGACCCGAACCCGGTGGGCGTTGGTGTCTCCCACCAAAACGGAGCCGTCGCCATCCACGAAGACCCCGTGGGGTCTGCCCATTTTGCAGGTGAGGGGGTCGCCCTCCGGTCCGTCTCCCGGCTCTCCGGTGCCCGCAACCAGTTCCAGCGTGCCCCGGCCGCGGTCCACCATGCGGATGGAGTGGCTCTCGGTGTCCGCCAGGTAGATATTGCCCTTCGGCCCCACGCTCAATCCCTTGGGACCCGATAGCGTTGCCTGCAGGGCAGGCTGACCGTGACCGGTGAATCCCGACTCCCCGGTCCCGGCCACGTGGTGGATCGAGAGGGCCTCCATGTCGATGCGATAGACCGCGTTGCCTTCCCGAAGGGCCAGCCAGAGATTGCCCTCGGCATCGAAATCCAGCGCCCGGGGCCCGTTGAGCGGGGTTCCTTCCAGAGCGGCTCCGTCGGGGGTCTTGCCCTGCCCGCCGGTCCCGGCGAAGGTCAGGATGCGTCCGTCTTCCTTGCCGACCCTCCGAACTCGATGGTTGCCGATATCGCAGATGAAGAGGTCCCCGGAAGGATCGAGCTGGATGCTGTGGGGCCGGCTGAGCCTGGCCTCGACCGCCGGCCCCCCGTCGCCGCTGAACCCTATTTCTCCAGTGCCCGCCAGGGTGGAAATCAGGCCGGTTTGGCGGTCCACCCGCCTCACCACGTGGTTGGCCATCTCCACGAACACCATGTTGCCCTGGCGGTCGAAGCGAATCTCGTAGGGCTCGTTCAGGCTGGCCTCGAGGGCGGGGCCGCCGTCACCGGAATAGCCGGCTTGCCCGTTGCCGGCCACGGTGGCGATGGTCCCGTCGGCAGCGACTTTGCGGATCACGTGGTTCCCGGTGTCACAAATATAGAGGGCGCCGTCCGGCCCGCGAACCACCCCGAACGGTTGGTTCAGTTGAGCCTGCACGGCAGGACCACCGTCCCCGGAATAACCCGCCGACCCGTTGCCGGCGACGGTGACGATTTCCTTTCCAAGCGGTTGGCCCTGCTCCCGGGGACCGGGAACGGACTGACACGCCCAGACAACCGACAAGACTACTCCCAAAAGGAACGACTGGAATCTCTTCATCGCTCGGACCCCCCTGCTTCAAATGAGTGCCGCCCCTGCCCTGCCGGGCGGATCCTTCGAGGACGAAACTGCCGATGGTTGTTAAAGACGCACTCCCAATAAACACAAAGACCGACGGACCTCCATTGCTGCGACGACGTCATGGGATGAAGCCCACCCGGGAGCGCGGGCGTCCCGCCCGCACAAATCCTGGCACAGCCTCACCAATCTCCTCCATCCAGGACTAGCGTCAACGGTGCCAGGACTCTACTTCGGCCCAGCCCATGCCGTTCCCGCCGGCAGGGTGGCCGGCTGCTACATCGCAGAGAAACTGAGCGGAACGCAACGGCAGTGCATGCGGGCGGGACGCCCGCGCTCCCGGGTGGACCCTCCTTCCATCACTCTTGCTCCTCGAGGGGGCACGCTCCGGCCTGCCGGGCCGCTGCCGAATCCTGTAAAAAGCTCGATTGTTTCAAACAGGTCCAGCCAAAGAGCGGCGGCAGCAGGTCGAGCGGGCGTTCAGGCCATGGATGACCAACATCGAAGTATGACGGGAGACGAGGGTTCCTGAGCGTGAACCATTGCAAGATGGTATGATTCCCAGGCGGCCGGCTTTGGCAAGCCGGCACTGCAATGCACCTCAGGGAACGCCTCATGAACGACGACCTGTTTGACGCTGTCGAAAAGGCCCTCAATTCTTCGGGCTCGGAGGCCGGGTTCGAGCTGCTGATCGAACGATTCCGCCAGGAAAAGAACTACCCGCTGATCTTCAACGCCCGGCTGATGAAGAAGCGCCACGAGTTGGGCCTGGGACTCATCGAGCTCGATTCCAAACCCGAGCTTCCGAAGGACAAGGCAAGCCACTACCACCAGGCCCAAATAGCGGCCGCCCGCGAAGTGGGGCAACTCTTCCTGGACGACGGAGCCATCGAGCAGGCCTGGCCCTACTTCCGGGCCATCGGAGAGACAGAACCCGTGGCCGCCGCCATCGAAGCAGTGGAGCCCAGCGAGGAGATGGCCGCCGTCATCGAAATCGCCCTCTACGAACGGGTCAACCCCCGCAAGGGTTTCGAACTGCTGCTGCAGAGCTATGGAACCTGCCGGGCCATCACCGGCATCCAGCAATATCCGGCGGAGGAGGGGCGCGCCGAGTCGGTGGCCCTACTGATCCGTACCCTTCACGGAGAAGTGCTGGACAACCTGAAACGTACCATTGCCGATAAAGAGGGGAAAGCTCCCGACACCTCCTCCGTCACCGACCTGATCCAGGGTCGGGACTGGCTGTTCGGGAAATTCAGCTATTACGTGGACAGCTCCCACCTGCTATCGGTGGTCCAGATGAGCCTCGACCAGGAAGACCCGAAGATGCTGGAGTTGGCGCTGGAACTGGCCGAATACGGCACCCACCTGTCGTCCGAATTCCAGTACCGCGGGACCCCGCCCTTCGACGGCTACCTGGATTACGCCTTCTATCTGCGGGCCCTGCTGGGGCGGGAGGTGGACCGGACCGTGGCCCACTTCCGGGGAAAGCTGCCCCGGGAAGGGGGAGAGGACGGGGACTTCAACGCAGCCCAGGTCCTGGTCGGTCTTCTGGCCAGAATCCGGCGCTATCCCGAAGCCGTGGAGGTGTCTCTCCGGCACCTCGCCGGCGTCGACCCGGCTCAGCTCACCTGCCCCAGCGCCGTCCAGCTCTGTCAACTCGGGGGAGATTACGGTCGGCTCAAGGAAGTGTCCAGGAGCCAGGGAGACCTGTTGAGTTACGTGGCCGGCGTCCTGCAGCACTGAATCCGGGCGGGACAGTCCGCCGGCATCCCCGATCGACCCGCCGATCAGGCTCCCTCAAGCGCCTTTCTCAGATTTTCCCCGTTCCCCTTCAGCCAGTGGAAGAGAACCATGACGTCGGTTCCCAGGGCAAAGTGGCGCACCCCCAGATCCAGGTAGTACTTGGCCTGGTCGACGCTTTCGATTTCCGCCCGCGGAGGAATACCGGCCGCCAGGCCGGCTTCGATGACTCGCCGCTCCACCGCCTTGATGTCGGGCTGGCGCCACTCCCCGGGCCGCCCGATGCTGAGCGAGTAGTCGGCCGGACCCCATTGAATCATGTCGATGCCACCCAGTGACAGGATCTCGTCCAGTTGCTCCACCGCCGTGTTCTTTTCGATCATCAGCGCCACCACCGTTTCATCCAGGGCCCGAGCGTACTCCGCTGACCCTCCGTACTTCATGTAGGTGATGCGGCGCGTGGCCACCCCGTGATGGCCGCCGGCCTCCGGGGTCTCCGGCTTGACGGCCCGAATGCACTCCCGCACGTCCTCCACGGTTCGACAGTCCGAGAACAGGACTGCCTGAAAGCCGGACCCGATGCCGCGCTGTGCCAGAAATCCGCGCGGTTCCTGGTCCACCTTGATCATGGCCGACATGTCATGGAGCTCGACGGCCCGGCAGAAATTGTCCAGCGAGTTCAGGTCGAAGGGAGCGTATTCAGCCACGAACTCCACGTAGTCGAAAACGCCCGTATGACCCACCACCTCCACCACCGAGGGCCAGATGCTGTGCAGATGGGTCGCAAGCGTGGGCTTGCCGGACTTGAGCTGCTGCTTGAGCTTGTTTTTCCTCACCAATGATCTCCTTTTTAGTGGTTAGTGGAGAGTGAAGAGTGGAGAGTTATTTGATCGACACGCAAAGCAAGTTGTCAGTTTCTGTGCAGTCCTTCAAATATGTCCGGTCCACGCCGTTCCCGCCGGCAGGGTGGCCGGGTGCCCCATCGCAGGGAAACTGAGCGGAACGCAACGGCAGTGCATGCGGGCGGGACGCCCGCGTTCCCGGGTGGGCCTGCTCCCGAAACCCTCGGCTCACCACTCTCCACCCTCCACCCTCCAACCTTCAACCTTCATCCTTCAAACTTCACCCTTCACCCTTCAAACTTCCAAGCCCGGCGTCCTCCAACGTCCGCAGCACCCGTTTCAGGAGGCGTTCCAGGTGCCCGCGGGTATAGACGTCCGGCCGGTAGGCGGCCTGCCGGCAGTGGGTCTCCTCCAGCCACCCCCTGGCCTGGAGCAGGCGTTTCTCGCAGTAGTGGTAGAGTTCCAGGTGTTGCAGCGACAGGAACAGCAGGGGGACGATTCTCTCGAAGAAGTGAAACGCCCGGTCGGTGTCCCCTTCCTTGGCCAGCCAGAAAATCCGGTTCTGAAGATCGGCCAGGCCCAACCCCGGCATCAGACCGCAGATGCCCGCGGGGATCAACTCCATCATGTACAGCCCGCCCCAGCCGGTGAGGATGCCCACCTCGCCTCCGGTGGCCTCGGCCATTGCGGCGACCTTGGAAGCGCTGAGCGGCTCCTCCAGCTTAAGGTAGGCCAGATTGGGGCACTGAGCCCGCAGCCGGGCCAGGAAGGCGGCGCTCAGGGTGGGACCTCCCGGGTTGAAGTCCTGAAGCAGACAGGGAGCCGTGAAGCTGTCGAGGAATGCCGCCAGAAACCTCAGCAGATCCTCGTCGGGGACCGGAAACTGCCGGGGAATGGCAATGGAAACCAGGTCCGCCCCGGCCTCCAGATTGGATCTGGCCAGCGAGGAGGCCACCCTGGAGGATCCGTGATTGCACTGGGCAACCACCTTCAGGCGACCCGCCGCCTGCTCGACCGCCACCGCCACCACCCGGGTCCGCTCCTCCTCGGAGAGCTTGTAGAACTCGCTTCCGTAAGCGGGCAGGCAAACGGCATCCACCTTGCAGGCGACCGCGAAGTCGACCAGGCGTCGCAAGGCGCCTTCATCCACCGACTCCCCGGCATCGAAGGGAACCGGAATAATGGGGACCACACCGCCGATGTCTTTCCCGTTTGCGTTCAAGTGTTCCTCCAACACCGGAATCGTCAGACAATCTCGCCGCAGCGCCTGCCCCGGACCACGTGGAACGGCGGCCGATCATCCTCCGGACCGGTATAGCGAAAATCCAACGGCATATAGTGGCAAATGATGGCCCGCCTCCGATGGGGGGTGCGGTTGGGCGGCGTCCCGTGATAGGTCAGGCAATGGTGGAGGGAACCGTGTCCCGGCCTGGCCGGCACTGCCGCGGCCCGGGACTCGTTCACCTGGATTTCCTGAACCGTGTTCACAATCCCCGCTCAGGAACAGTTTCGGATCCAGTTCCTGGCCTCTTCATGCCCGCGAAAGGCCTGCTCTTCCTCACGAAACTGCCGGGAGTGGGGGTTCCTGACATCGAAAAAGGAGCGGGCCAGAAGCTTGGCGTGCAGCATCTCGTGAAAGAGAACATAGCGCACCACCACCTCCGGAACCCTGGGACGGTCCAGCCACCGGCTGATCGTGATGCTCCGGTGAGAGGGATCGAAGTGTCCCAGAATTCTGCGGCTCATCCTCAAGCTCCACCCCAACCGGACAGGAGGCAGGCTACCCTTGAAGTACTCGCGGTTGAGATTGTCGAACAGGACCGTCAGATGGTAACGGGTGCCCTCCGGGCCCGCCAGCAGCTTGCGTCCCCGCCTTCGCCGGGAGGCCTGAGCCTTGCGCCGCATCTCGGGTGAGTTGCTGTACTCCCTGTAGGCCGCCCGCGCCGCCGGTGGCACCTCGCGCCGGTACAGCTTGGCCAGCAAAATGGAGGCCAACGCCTCCATGACCGGCGCAGGCGCCCGCCTGAAGAGATCGCTGAGCCGAACCAGGAGCCGGCCCTCCCGGAGTCGAACGGTGTGGTTGATTCCCACGAAGCGGTAATACTCGACCCGGATCACGGGGCAGGGCCGTTCATGTTCAAGCCTGTGGTAGGCAGCGGCAAAGATTCGGCCGATCTCCGCAAGAGTCACCCCCGCGCGACCCGTGTTCTGTTCAGGCTGAGTGTTCATCGTCCCTCACGGCCTGGCCCGGCGCCTTGCCGGCCCCTTTTCGTCAATGACTCCGCCTGCCAGCTCGATGGTCTCCTCCAACGCCTCGTCCAGGTCCGACAGAATCTCGGCAACCTCCTCCGCCAACCGACTTTCGGCTCTTTCCACTCGATCCAGCCTGGGGGCGAGCCAGCGGTCGAACTCGGTCAGCGATTTGCGCAGCTTCTTCAACGCCTTGCGGAACTTCTTATAGTTCATGCGTATGGGGCGTCCCGTTTCCAGATCCCAAACGCTGAGAGGTCGATCCAGGGGATAGCTCTCCAGGTTGGTCTCGATGTCCTCCAAGCACATCGCCACTTCTTTCATCCATCCCCTGAAGGAAAGGGAACGGACAGGCTCGGCCGACTCCTTCCCCTGGCGCCGGGACTGGGCTCGGGGGCCGCCATCCTCGGCTTCGGAAGCATCCCAACTGGCCATGGCGCCCTCCATGCGGCGCTTGAAAATGTCGTTCAGAACCGACATCCGCCGGTGGGGCTCCTGAGAATCCCGGACCTTTTCGATCTCCTCGGGACTCAGATAGTCGATGGCGCGGGCATGAAGTCCCTCGGCCACCGGCAGCAGCAAGGCCCAGGCCGCCACCGGGGCTGCCCAGCCTGGCCAGCGGGTCCAGTGTCGCCGGATCCGACCGGCACACGCGCGATGGAATTTTCTTCTCACTTATTTGACCCCGCACGGGGAGGGATCCTCGGCTGTCCCGGTCTGCCCGGACCCGGCAGACCCGCCATTGGAACGGCCGGTGTTGTCGGGTCCGAACAGCGCCGCAATCATGCGCTGCTTGACGGCTTCGGCGCAGGCGATGGTGCGGTCGATCACCTGTTGCCGGTCAAAAGGATAGCGGTCCCTCAGGTCGGCCAGTTGCCGAAGCTGCTTTCTAAGGGAAATTTCCAGGTGCTTGAAGCCGCCGGGCTTGCGCTGCGGGTCCCGTTTCGAGTCCTTCAGAACCTGCTCGGCCCGCCCGACCGCGCCGGCGTACCGCTCCAGGATGCGATCGGCGTCGGAAAAAAGGCCGCTCCGCACCCTGCGGCTGACGATTTCCAGGTCTATGGCCGACATCCTGATCAGGATCTTCACCTTCTTGACGGTGTTTCCCTGCCGCCTCAGTTTGCCCTGCTGGCCCTGGTACTGGCGCTCCAGCTTGGTGTCCCGGGCCAGGACGGGCATTGCCAGGGACAGGATCACCAGACAAACCGGAAGAGACCGGAACCAGCGCCGCGGGCTCCTGCCCTCCGAGACTGGATGGCGCCGCCTGGAGGGTGGGGGCGCGCCGCAAGTGGTGGCCATCGCTTTCAAGTCACCTCCCCCCTGCCCTTTTTTTCAGGCCCTTCAACCTCTGGCGAACCTGAAAGCTCTCCCGGTCGTGCCGTCCCTGGTCCAACTCGAGAAATTTCTCGTACAGCGGGATGGCCTTACGATAGTGCCTCAGCCTGTCGTAGGCAACTCCCAGGTAAAAGAAGGTCATCGCCTCCTCCGGCTGCAGTTCCCGATAGCGGTCCAGCAACGGTATGGCCCGGCCGAAGTCCTCCTTCTTCAGGAAAATGGCGGCCAGCTTGTTGTAGCACTGGGCGCAATCGGCATCCAGATGCAGGGCCTGAGCCAACCTCTTTCCGGCGGGTTCCAGCCGGCCGGCTTGCAGATGCAGGGATCCCAGCAGAAAATAGCGTTCCGGATTGACGGAGCCGGGCAGTCCCTTCTCCAACAGGGCGCCGGCCTCGTCGAACTGCTCCAGGCGAATATGGAGCTTGACGATCTGCAGGGAGAGCTTCTCCCTGCGCTCAGGGTCGGGT
>JAPPFQ010000501.1 GCA_028875135.1 Acidobacteriota bacterium | reverse complement strand
TGGCGGCATTGGAAGCTGGCCGTTTCCTGAAAAAATCCTGTGCATCCTGTGCATCCATGTAAATAAACATTCTACTGTGGATAACACTCAGTTGTTTCGGGCGAGCGGCTCCCTGGCCTGCCGACTCCGTTAACAGCAATCGGGGGGAGCCGTGCTAAAATGTTGATTCGGAAGGAACAGAGACTGTGCAGGGTGAGGACATTCATGAGCTCGGATAGCTCCGGACCCCGGCGGGGCGGCGACCAGACGACCGCGGGCAACTACTTCGTTTCCAACTACCCTCCCTACTCCTTCTGGAAGCCCGATCGGGTGGGCGAGGCTTCGGCCGCCCTTCAAAGGCCGCCCCTGCCCGGCACTCCCCTGGGCATTTACCTGCACATTCCCTTTTGCCGCAAGCGCTGCCATTTCTGCTATTTCAAGGTGTATACCCAGCAGGACGCTCCGGCGGTCGAGCGCTACCTGGGGGCGCTGGCCGAGGAGTTGAAACTCTACTCCGGCAAGGCATTTGTCGGCGGCCGCAAGCCGCTCTTCATCTATTTCGGCGGCGGCACGCCCTCCTACATTTCCTCGAAACAGCTGGTGCGGCTTGCCGACGATTTGAAGGCGCAGCTCGCCTGGGATGCGGCCGAGGAAATCACCTTCGAGTGCGAGCCGGGGACATTGACGGAACACAAGCTGCGGGTGATCCGGGATATCGGCGTGACCCGCCTCAGCCTGGGGATCGAGAATTTCAACGATGCCATCCTCGAGGCCAACGGCCGCGCCCACGGCTCGAAGGAAATCGACCGGGCCTACCGGATCGCCCATTCGGTGGGCTTCCCGCAAATCAACATCGACCTGATTGCCGGGATGGTGGGTGAAACCGGCCAAAACTGGCGTGACTGCGTACGCCGCACCCTGGAGATGGAGCCCGACAGCGTGACCATCTACCAGATGGAGATTCCCTACAACACCACCGTGTTTCAGGAGATGAAGGCCGCAGGCAAGAGCGTGGCCCCGGTGGCCGATTGGGGAACCAAGCGAGCCTGGGTGGACGAAGCCTTCTCGCTGCTGGAACGGGGTGGCTACTCCGTCAGCAGCGCCTACACGGCGGTCAAGGACCCGGATCGCACTCGCTTTCTCTACCGTGACCTGCTCTGGACCGGCGCCGACCTGGTGGGGCTGGGTGTGGCTTCCTTTTCCCATGTCAACGGCACCCATTACCAGAACGAGCATGACCTGCCGGGATACCGGAAGAGCCTGGAGGAAGGACGGCTTCCCATCTACCGGGCGCTCACTCCCAGCCGGGAAGAGCGTCTCATCCGGGAACTGATCCTGCAGTTCAAGTTGGGGACGGTCCGGCCCAGCTACTTTCGGGAGAAGTTCGATACCGATATCCGGCAGCGATTCGCGTCTCCCCTGCAGAGTCTGCAGCAGCGGAACTACCTGGAAATTGGGGACAACACCCTCAGGCTGAGCCGCGCGGGACTGCTGCAGGTGGACAGTTTTCTGCCCGACTTCTTCTTGAGCCGGCATCGTGGCAGCCGCTATAGCTGACCCGAGCCAATCGGTTTACCGATGAATTTCGGAGACGACAGGTTGCAGCGGCACGATCCCTTCGACGCCGTCATTGTCGGCGGCGGCCCCGCCGGAGCCACCGCCGGGGCCTTTCTGGCCCAAAAGGGGTGGCGAGTCCTGCTGCTGGAGAAGGAGCGCTTTCCGCGCTATCGCATCGGCGAGTCCCTGATGCCCTACTGCTACTTCACCCTGGAGCGGCTGGGGGTCATCGACAAGATCAAGAGGTCTCATTTCCCCAGGAAGTACAGCGTCCAGTTCGTCAGCACCCAGGGCACCGTCTCGACCCCCTTCTATTTCTTCGAGCACTTCAGTCACGAAGCGGCCACCACCTGGCAGGTCCTGCGCAGCGAGTTCGACCAGATGCTGCTCGACAACGCCCGCGAAAAGGGAGTGGAGGTTCGGGAGGGGACCCGGGCCGTGGAGACCATAGACGGGCAGGGGGCGGTGGCAGGGGTGCGGGCCGTCGACGGCCAGGGACGGAAGCACGAGTTCCGGGCTCCCCTCACCCTGGATGCCAGCGGTCGCGAGGTCTTCAGCATGACCCGCAAGCGCTGGAAAGTGCGCGACCCCAGCTTGAACAAGATTGCCATCTGGACCTACTACCGGGCGGCTCTGAGAGACCCGGGGTTGGACGAAGGAGCCACCACGGTGGCCTATCTTCCCCGAAAGGGCTGGTTCTGGTACATCCCTCTGCCCGAGGACCGGGTCAGTGTGGGCATCGTCGCCGAAAAGGAATACCTTTACCGGAATACCCGCGATCCGCAGGCTATTTTTCAGAGTGAGATCGGAACCAACCCCTGGATCCGGGATCACCTGGCGCCCGGCAGGCAGGAGGGGCGCTATTGGGTGACCGGGGAATACTCCTATCGATCCAGGTATTGCGCGTCCAACGGGCTGGTGCTGGTCGGGGACGCCTTCGCCTTCCTGGATCCGGTCTTCTCTTCCGGGGTCTTTCTGGCCTTGCGGGGCGGGGAACTGGCGGCCGAAGCCGCCGATCGCGCTCTGGCCTCGGGAGACTGTTCCGCCGCCATGTTCGATGGCTACGGGAAGGAGATCACGCGCGGGCTGGAGGCCATGCGGAAACTGGTCTATGCCTTCTACGACGAGGAATTCAGCTTTCGGGCATTCATCGAGCGATTTCCTCAACTGCGGGGGGATCTGACCGATTGTCTGATCGGCAACCTCTTCCGTGATCTGCAGCCGTTGTTCGACGGCGTTGCCGAGTTTGCCGCACCGCCCGAGCCCCTGTCCCATGGCAAGGCACTGATCGAGGCGCGATGACCAGCGGAGCCTTCGAGTTCAAGTTGACCCGCCGGGTGGAGTTTTGCGACACCGACATGGCGGGAATCATGCACTTTTCCAACTTCTTTCGCTTTATGGAAGCTGCGGAGCAGGCCTTCTTCCGGTCCCTGGGATTTTCGATTCACGACAACCGGAGACGCCCGGTCATCGGGTGGCCGCGTGTTCACGCAAGCTGCGATTTCCGTCATCCCCTCCGTTTCGAAGACCTGGTCGAGATACACCTGCAAGTGGCGGAAAAGAGGGAACGCTCCCTGGTCTACTCCTTCACTTTTCGCCGGTTGAACGACCCGGCATCCCCGGAAGTCGCCCGGGGCAGGCTGGCGGTGGCCTGTGTCTCCAGGCCCGAACCCCAGGGTCCCATGACTTCGATCACCATTCCCAGGTCCATCAGCGACAAGATCGGGGTGGCGAAGTTTGAAGTGTGAAGTTTGAAGTGTGAAGTTTGAAGTGTGAAGGGTGAGGGATGAAGTTTGAAGGGTGAAGTTTGAAGGATGAAGTTTGAAGGGTGAAGTTTGAAGGGTGAAGTTTGAAGGGGGAAGGGTGGTTAGTTGTGCCTCCGCCGTGGGGGGCGGATCATAGGAGAGTGAAGCAGGTTTTATTCAGTTGCTGAAGGTGTCGATTAAACCTTTGCAATCTGGTCGAACCAATCCGGAGTCCGGTTTGGAAGACTCCTCGATGCAGGGCCGCGGCAGCATAGAGGCTGCCCAGCTTGCCCGGCTGCGGGTACTCTTGCAGGAACTGCTAGCCGGTAATCCTTTCTATGCCTCCAGGCTGCGCGAGGCGGGACTTTCTGCGGAGGTCCCGAGACTGGACGCCTTCCGGTCCGCCATGCCCTTCACCCAAAAGGCGGAATTGGTGGAGGATCAGCACCGTCATCCACCCTACGGCTCCAATTTGACCTACCGGCTGGACCGCTACATCCGGTTCAGCCGGACCAGCGCCACTACCGGCAAGCCCATGCACTGGCTGGATACGCCGGAGAGCTGGCAATGGATGCTCGACAACTGGGACCGCGTCTTGGCGGCGGCGGGAGTCTCCTCGCGGGACCGCGTCTTTTTTGCCTTTTCCTTCGGGCCTTTTCTGGGGTTTTGGACCGCCTTCGAAGCGGCCTCGAAACGGGGTTGTCTTTGCATTCCCGGCGGCGGAATGAGCAGTTCGGCCCGGCTGGAAGCCATTCTGGAAAATGACGTCAGCGTCCTCTGCTGCACGCCGACCTACGCCCTGCGGCTGGGTGAAGTGGCGGACGAGGAGGGCCTCGATTTGAGTCGGGGAAGCATCCGGACCGTCCTGGTAGCCGGAGAGCCGGGGGGAAGCATCGGAGCCACCGTGGCCGCGATCGAGCGGCTGTGGCCCAAGGCGCGGGTGGTGGACCACCACGGGATGACCGAGACCGGACCCGTCAGCTTCGGCTGTCCCCGGGAGCCGCACCGGCTGCACGTCATGGAGTCGGCCTTCCTTGCCGAGGTCATCGATCCGGGAGACCATCGGCCGGTGGCGCCGGGAGAGATCGGGGAATTGGTTCTGACGACGCTGGGCCGGACCGGTTCTCCGCTGCTGCGCTTTCGGACCGGCGACCTGGTGCGGCCGTCCCGGTTCCAGCCCTGCGCCTGCGGGAGCTGGGAACTGGGCCTGGAGGGTGGGATCCTGGGCCGCAGCGATGATATGGTTGTGGTTCGAGGGGTCAACCTTTATCCCGGTGCGGTGGAAGCGGTGATTCGCCGGTGCCGCGAGGTTGCGGAATACCGGGTGGAAGTCGACACGCGGGGAACCCTCTGCGAGTTGAAGGTACAAGCGGAAGCCTCCTGTGACTCTGTCGACGGATTAAAGCTGGAAAGACGGCTGGAAACCGAACTGCGGTCGGCATTCGCCCTGCGCATTCCGGTGTCGATCGTGGCCAGAGGGACCTTGCCACGACCCGAGTTCAAGTCCAATCGGTGGGTGCGAGTTTGAGGAAGGTCAGGATGAGAAACAGGATGAAGGATTTCTTCGGGTGGAGGATTGTCTCCGGATTGGTGAGGTCGGCCGATGCCGGGAGCGCCGGCCAGCCAGGTTTTGCGGGAAGGCGGCTCGGTTGGGGTCCGGGGCGAGCCTGCAGCCTTGGTGTGGGGGTGCTGCTTCTGTGCCTGGGTTACCCTGTCCCGCCTGTCCCAGCCGCGGAATGGTCCCAGTTCCGAGGATGGAACAGCACCGGAGTTGTGGAGACGTCTGCTTTGCCGGTACGGTTCGGACCCCACCGAAACCTGGTCTGGCGCACTGCCATCGGGCCCGGCCAGTCTTCACCCGTCCTGACCCGAAACCGCATCTTTCTGTCGTCGCTGGAGGGAGATCGGCTATGGGTGATCTGCCTGGACCGGTCCAGCGGCGATTTGCTGTGGAAACAGGAAGTCCCGCGCCCTCGGTCCGAGGTCATGCATCGAGCCAACGGCCCCGCCTCGCCCACTCCGGTGACCGACGGCAGCAACGTGTATGCCTTCTTCGGCGATTTCGGCCTGATTTCGTTCGACTCCGAAGGCCGGGAGCGTTGGCGCCTGCCCCTGGGGCCCTTCGTCAACCCCATGGGTCAGGCCGCTTCCCCCGTTCTGGCCGACGGCAGGGTCCTGATGATCTGCGACCAGGAGAGCGGATCCTTTTTTGTGGCGGTGGATCAAATGACGGGTGAAGTCCTCTGGCGCGTGGAACGCCCCGGCTTTACCCGGGGGTTTTCCACGCCGGTGCTCTACCGGCCCAAGGGCGGAGCGCTGCAGGCCCTGGTCTCGGGTTCCCATCAGTTGACGGCCTACTCGGTGGACAGCGGAGAGGAGATCTGGTGGGTACGCGGCTTGACCTGGCAGATGAAGTCGACCCCGGTGATCGATCGGGACATGCTCTACCTGAATGGGTGGGCCGGTGGGGCGGACGACAGCCAGCGGGAAGAGGTGCCGAGCTTTGCCGATATCCTGTCCGAGCGGGATGCCGATGGGGACCAACGCCTTTCCCAACAGGAAATTGCCGGCCTGCGCTTGAGGTGGAACTTTGACCGTTTGGACCTGGACCGCAGCGGCTATCTGGAAGACCGGGATTGGCGGATCTACCGGGCCAAGCGAACGGCCCGCAACGGGGCGTTGGGCATCCGCCTGGGGGGCGAAGGAGACATGACTGCAAGCAATCTCCTCTGGAGGTATCAACGGACACTGCCCAATGTGCCTTCTCCGCTCCTTTACCGGGGCATCCTCTACCTGATGAAGGAAGGGGGAATACTGACCGCCCTGGATCCCTCCAGCGGAAGCGTGCTCAAGCAGGATCGCATCCGGGAGGCGCTGGGCACTTACTACGCTTCCCCGGTGGCTGGGGATGGTAAGATCTTCGCCGTCAGCCATGAGGGGAAGGTGAGCGTCATCCGGGCGGGAGCCGACTGGCAGGTGTTGTCGGTGAACGACCTCGGGAGCGAATGCAGCGCGACACCGGCCATCTCCGAGGGCCGGCTCTATATTCGGACTCGGGAGTTTCTCTACTGCTTCGGCGAGCACCGCCCCCCGGAGCAGCCCCTAAACGACAGGAAAGGAACACGATAATAATGAACTGGCTTACCTTTGTTTGCGGAGCGGTTTTGGCCTGGGGCATGTACGGCGTCACCCTGCACCGCGGTCAGGCGCAGTTGGCCAGTCCGCTTCGGGCACTCCTCTGCGTGGGCTTCGCCTACTTTCTGATTGCCGTGCTGGTGCCGTCGGTGGCCATGTGGTCCAAGGGAGGATTCCAGGGGTTCACCACCGGTGGGACCCTGACGGCCGTCCTTGCCGGTTGCCTGGGAGCGGCCGGGGCCATCTGCATCATCTGGGCCTTCAAGTCCGGGGGCAAGCCCCTGTATGTCATGCCGCTGGTGTTTGGAGGCGCTCCCCTGGTGAACGTCCTGGGCTCGGTGCTGCTTCATCCTCCCAAGACGGCGCCCAATCCGTTGCTCTACCTGGGGTTTGTCCTGGTAGCCGTCGGCGCCGCCATGGTTCTCTACTTCAGGCCCAGCTCCTGAATCTTCCACTGACAATACCCACTCGGCCGGGCGGGAAACCGGACCGCGCGGCGGGGGTGGAAATTGGCCGGCTCCATCGGAGTTTTCCGGTTTCCCCGAACGGACCGGTTGCGCCAGGGCAATCCGGCGTCAATGCGGGAGGCAGGGCTACGGAGTCGCCTTCCGTTTCCCGACAAGGTGAGTCGATATGGCGTTGATTGAAGTCAGCCGGGTCTCCAAGCGGTTCAAGACCTACGACCGCAAGGAAGGCGTCTGGGGAGGCATTCAAAACCTCTTCCGGAGAAACCCCCGCGAGGTGAGGGCGGTCGACGACGTTTCCTTTACCGTGGATGCCGGTGAAATGGTGGGCTACATCGGGGCCAACGGGGCGCGGAAGTCCACCACCATCAAGATGCTGACCGGAATTCTGGTGCCCTCCTCGGGATCGATTCGGGCCAACGGATACGTGCCCTATCGGGACAGGCACCAGTACACCCGGGGAATCGGCGTGGTCTTCGGACAGAGGACCCAGCTCTGGTGGGACATCGCGGTGGTGGAGTCCTTCCAGTTGCTCAAGCGCATCTACGACGTCAGCGACCGCGACTTCGAGGAGCAGTTGGAGATTTTCGACGCGGTCCTCAACCTGAAACCCCTGCTCTACACGCCGGTCCGCAAGCTCAGCCTGGGCGAACGCATGCGCTGCGATCTGGCTGCGGCCTTCCTCCATCGCCCCAGGATCGTATTTCTGGATGAACCCACCATCGGGCTGGACGTGGTGGCCAAGGAGAACATCCGGCAATTTCTGAAGAGAATCAACGCCGAATTGCAGGTCACGGTGGTTCTGACCACCCACGATCTCTCCGATATCGAAGAGCTTTGCCGGCGGGTGCTGATCATCGATCGCGGTCACTTGCTTTTCGACGGCAGCCTGGAAGGTCTGCGTGAACGATTCGAGTGCAAGTCCCAGATCGTTTTCGAGTTGCGAGAGCCGGGGCAGGTGGATTTCGGTCGGCTGGGGTTCAATTCTTCGGTGGAGTTCCAGCAACTGGACGCCCTTCGCTGCCAGGCCGTGTTCGACAAGAAGCAGGTGGCCTCCGCCGAGCTGATCAAGTCCATCGTGAACTCCCTGGCGGTTCGCGACGTTACCTTGGACGACACCACCATCGAGGAAATCGTGCGTGAGATCTACAGCCGCGGCGAGGTGGCGCCCTCTTGAGTGTCATCCCCTACATCGCCTTCGCCAGAATTGCCTTCCTCAAGATCCTGGCATACCGGCTGCGCTACTACACG
>JAPPFQ010000135.1 GCA_028875135.1 Acidobacteriota bacterium | reverse complement strand
GCCAGAAGGGATACCAGGTCATCAGCGACTCGCACTGCTTCAGGTAGTTGTCATGGGTCAGCATGCATCCCTTGGGCCGTCCGCCGGTTCCGGAGGAGTAGACGATGCAGGCCAGGTCCGAGCGGTCGCGGGGGACGAACTCCGGCGCGGGGTCGGGCCGGCAGTCCTCCCAGCGCTGAGCGCCCGACAGTTCCGCCTCGGGCGGGGCTTCGCTGACCAGGATGGTTTCGGGCCTGAAGTCCTCCGGCTTGATTTCCTTGGCCAGGGCCCGCCAGATCGGGTACTCGACGATCAGCACCTTGGCCTTGGCGTGAGCCAGCAGGGCAAGATGTTCCGAAGGGCCCAGCTTGTAGTCCAGGGGCACCAGCACGCCGCCGCTTTGGAAGACCGCGTAGGCGGCGATGAGCCACTTGGACTGATTGGACATCAGGATGCTGGCCCGGTCGCCGGAAACGAATCCTGCGGCCTGCAGGGCGGCGGCGATGGGACGGGCGGCCTGGCTGAAGTCCCGGTAGGACAGGCGGCAGTTCTCCCGTTCGCGGTCGGCTTCAATCAGCGCCAGGTGATCCGCCCACTTGGAGGTGGAGGTGCGCAGGGCCTCGCCCAGCGAACGGTACGGGGTCAGGTCGGGGGCGGCAATCTTCATCAGAGTCGTGAATCCACGCGCTCCGCCAGGGTTCGAAAGTCGGTTACCCCCTGGAGCTCGTAGTCGGGAAGCTCGATGCTAAAGTGATTTTCCAGTTGGGTCAACAGATCCAGGGCCTGCAGGCTGTTGATCCCCAGCTTTTCAAAAAAGTCGTCATCTCCACTCAGTTGGCCGCGGGGAATTTGAAACCGCTCGGCGGCCAACTGAAGGATCCGGTTGAGGGTTTCTTCTTGCGCGGGCATGAAAGCGTCTCCTTGGCTCAGGGCAAATAGGGTTGAACCTGGCTGCTCTCCACGAATTTGAGAAGGGCCGCCTCCACCTCGGGCCGATCGAAGAGGGCGCAGAAGGTTTCGATTTCCCGTTCGAGCTCCAGGTGAGGGATCGGCTTGATGAAGCGCTTGGCCTCGCGAGCCGCGCGCGAATCGAACTTGGTTGCCTGGGTGGCGATCCCCCGGGCTGCCCTCAAGGCATGACCCGGCCCCACCAGTTGGCTGACCAGCCCGGCAGCGGCCGCCTTGCCGGCATTGATGCTCCTGCCGGTCAAGAGCAGGTCGCGGACCAGGGCGTTGCCCAGGTCCCGCTTGAGTCGAGGAATTCCGCCGAAGCCGGGGATCAGCCCCAGCCTCAATTCGGGAAAGCAGAACCGGGCGGTTCGGTCGGCCACAATCATATCGCAGGTCAGCGCCAGCTCGAACCCTCCCCCGAAGACGACTCCGTGAACCGCCGCCACCGTGGTCAGCGGGACCTGGTCGATCCGATTGAACACCCGATGGATGCGTTCCAGAAAATCGCGAACCCCGGCGTTTCTTTCAGCCTTGCCGAGCGACTGCAGCCCGAAATAGAGTTCCCTGAGGTCGGCTCCGGCGCTGAACCCGGCCTCCATCGAGCTGTGGACCACCAAAGCCTTGGCCCGGACCGCCTGTTCCTCCAGTGTCCGGACGAATCCCTCCAGCTCCTTCAGCGCCAGCGATCCGATTTCGTTACAGGGCTGCCGGTGCAGCCGCAGCTCGAAGACTTCATCGGCCAGGCTGAAGGAAAGCGTCTTGCCTTGAAAAGAGCTCATGGTGGTCAATCAGACTGGTAAAGAGCCTCGATCTCGTCCCGGAAATGAGACTCGATGGCTGTTCGCCGCTGCTTTCCGTTGGCGGCAAGCAGACCGTTCTCGATGCTGAAGGGCTCGGCGGCAATGTGGAACCGGCGGATGCGGCGGTAGTGCGGCAGTTGCCGGTTGACCTCCTCGATGACGCGAGCCGATTCTTCCCGGCTCACCGGTCCTGTCAGCAGGGCCGACAGGTACTTGCGCCCGTTCCCGACCACCATCACCTGGGTCGAGGTCGGCAGGGCTTCCAGCAGGCTCTGCTCGATGGGCTCAGGGCTGATGTTGTGCCCGCCGGTGGTGATGATGATGTTCTTCATTCTTCCCACGATTTTCCAGTTTCCGGTGGCGTCCACCTCTCCCTGGTCGCCGGTGCGGAACCACCCCTCCCGGAAGACTTCCCCATCGGCCTCGGGGCGATTCCAGTATCCCGGAAAGATATTGGGCCCCCTCACCAGAATCTCACCCTCCTCGCTCAACCGCATTTCGATTCCCCGGATGGCCGGACCCACTCGGCCCGCCGTCACCCGGTGCACGTCGTCCATGGTGCAGATGGCGGTGGTTTCCGTCAATCCGTACACCTGCAGAACCGGGATCCCGATCATCTGAAAAAACTGTTGGGTTTCTTCCGCCAGCGGGGCGGAACCGCAGATGAGGGCCCGCAGTCCGGATCCGATGCGGTCTCGGATCTTCGCAAAAACCAGGCGTCTCGCCAAGGCCAGCCAGACACTGTCGAACGGCCGGGACCCGTTCTCCTGTTGACGCAACCAGGCCAGTTGGCCCCGGGAGAAGAGCAGACATCCCACGCCGCCTGCACCCCGTATCTTCTCCTCGACACCGGTCCGGATCCGTTCCAGCAGGGCGGGGACGTTCAGCATGTATTGGGGGCGGGCCAGCTTCCACTCGTCGGCCAGGCGGTTGAGGTCCGTCGACAACATCAGGTTGTTGTTGCGATAGAGGCAGGTGAGCAGCAGGATCCAGGAGCCCGCGAAGCAGAGGGGAAGGTAGTGGAAGACACGGTCATCTCCATTCCCGGGGATGCCCTGCATCAGTTCTTCCAAGCGAGCCGTGGTCCGCTGCAGCATGAAGCCGATGTTGTCGCCGTTGAGCATAACCCCCTTGGGCTCGCCCGAAGTGCCCGAGGTGTAGATGATGGTCACTACCTGGAGTTGGCCGGGCGGCTCCCCGGCCCCGATTGCGCTGGCGTCGCCTGCGTCGGGGGTAGCATCGTCCAGAACCTGAGAGTAATCGAGAACGGGCGGCAGGTCGCTCCAGCAGGAGCGGATGGCTTCGACTTCGGAGGGGCCGGCGCAGCAGAGCAGGGAAACGCCGCAGTCCTTCATCATGGCCACCAGTTCGTCCGGGGCCTGCCGGGAGTAGAGGGGAACAGCCATGGCGCCTTCGGCCATGATCGCCAGGTTCATGGCGACCCAGCGGCTGCTGTTGGGGCCCAGCAGTCCGCAGCGGTCCCCCGGGCGCAGTCCGGCTTCCCTCAGGCGGCGTCGGTCCTGGCCGATCCAGTTCAGGAGACCGGCTCCACTGACCGAGTGGAGACCATCCTCCCGAACCTCTTGCAGAACCGTTTTTTGAGGGCTTTGGGAGAGATTGGAGAAGATTGTCTGTAGAAAGTTCATGTTAAATCAATGATGAATGATGAATGATGAGGAAGGAATGATGAATGATGAATGATGAATGATGAATTGTGAATGGTGATGAGTGGATAGTGATTGAGTCGACACGTCGAGCACCTTGTTGATCCTGTCGTAGCCGTCTAAAGAGTGCAGCCGGGAATACGTGGCGATACTTTATGAACCAGTGTACTCAGCGGTCCTTCGGTATTCCTTCTTGGATAACCGTTTTCCGCATGCCCCACCCACCGACCCAACAACTCTTCACTCATCACTCGCCGTTCATCATTCATCATTCCTCATTCATCATTCATCATTCATCATTCATCATTCAAAAGTCTCGATCAAGCTGACCAGGTTGGGGCTCAGCGGGGGAAGATAGTCTTCCCAGGAGAGATGGCCGCTACGGGTGGGGAATTCGGGATAGCGCTCCAGCAGGTGCTGCTGAAAGTAGACCCCCATGCGCGCCATCACCTTCAGGTTTTTCACTACGGTCGCACCCAGGCTTGCCCGCATCTCCTCAGCCCGATTCAACAACTTCGGCAGAAGCGCTTCCACTTTGGCCTCCAGATCGGGATCATCGACCTCCAGCAGAAATTCCGAGTGCCCCCGCTCCCGCATCAGGTTGCGCAGGCGCTCGTCCATGGTGATTCCCGCCGAGGCCACGCCGGCCGGCATGCTGGTGACCACTCCGTGAAATCGGGAAGAAAGGAGCAGGTGGCACTGCCTCAGGATGCTCACCAACTGGTACATGTCGTACTGGTCGGAGATAAAGCAGGGGGTGCCTCCCAGGCTATGGCTGATTTTCTCGCAGCTGATTCGATCCAGCGCCTCCATGCCGATCAATACCGGAAACACCCGGTGTTTTTTTTGGAAAGCCCGGATGCCGCGGCTCCAGGCATCGATATAGCGCTGAAAGGCCTCCCGGACCTGGCGGTTGTCGTGATGGAAGTAAATGGAACGGTAGTGGCTGGCCTTGTACAACCCCATCAGGTTACGGGCGGTAAACTTGGCCAGCGAAGGCCGTACCGGCCACCAGAAGGGGTTGATGGGGCAGAGCCCAAGGATCGGGGTGCGCCCATCCCAACCGGCGGCCTTCAACTGCTTTTCGCCGTATTGCGGACCGTGAGGTTCAAAGGTCCAGGCCGTATCGGTTCCCAACTCCGTCGGCACCCCCAGCCCGCCCAGAATGCCCTGGGATTCCTCGTTGCGGGTGATGACCAGCGAATCGGAACAGAAACGCCGGCACATGGATTTCAGAAAGCGGTCCATGTCGCCGGCTTCGGCCCCATATCCCACCGAAAGCCTGTTGTGGGCGGCAGCGATTCCCAGGCAGCCGATCATCATGGCGCTGAGGGCGTTGGCGAACTTGCTCTTGAACATCGAGCCTTCGCAGGCCAGAACCCCGTGATAGCGGCCGACCTCGCGAAAGAGGAAGGGCGGAAAGACATCCGGCAGCTTGACCTGACGCACCGAATCGAAATAACCGCGAGACCATTCCAGGTTGTGCGAAAGCACACTCAACTCCAGGTTGGAGTCGCCCAGAACATGGCGAACCTGGCGGATCATCTCCTGGACACGGACATCGGCCCCGGTATTGCGGTTTCCGTTGTACCCGGCAAACAGCAGGCGCAGCGGGGTTCCGGGCGTCCAGGACTCCCCCGATCCCAGCATCCATCTCAGCTTGGAGAGCTCGATCAGGCTGCTGACCCACAGCTCCAGTCCCAGATCCATCATGGGGCAGCCCCCGTCTCAGGCCATTCCCGGTAGGGATAGGTGAAGTGGTTCCTGGTGGCGAACCGATACAGAGGATAGCAGTAATCGGTGAAACATGCGGGACTGGTCCCCGTTTCCCGCACCACCCGGCTGTTGTCGAAGACCGTGTTCCAATGCAGGTAGGGAAGAAAGACCTGCATGAGGCTGGCCAGATAGCCTACCGGGGTTCCCCGACGCCGGGCCAGCCGGCTCACCAGGGAGTTGACGGGGCGGATCAGCGAGGGGGCATAGGTGGGCCTGCGCCGGTTTCGTACGGCGCTCAAGGCGTTGGTAATGTCCTGGCAGGTGGGAGAGCTTCTGCCGGAAGACAGGTGGTAGGTGTCGAAGCCGGGACTCTCCTTCTGGTGCAGATTCGCCACCGCCTCGGCCACGAAGTCCACGTTGACGATGTCCAGGCGGTCGCCGGCCCGTAGCGGCAGCAGCGGCAACCCCGCCAGGAAGGCGAAGGCCTGGACCATGTCGAACTGGGTGGTTTCCGCCCTCCGGCTGTCGCCCAGCACGATGCTGGGGCGAAAGATGGTCAGGGGGGTCTCCGGCAGAAGCTCACGGATCAGGTGTTCGCAGAACTTCTTGGTGCGGGCGTAGGGATCGTAGTCGGACCGGTTCCAGTCGATGGCGTGCTCTTCCTCGACGACTTCATCCTGGCGGGCTCCAGCCACCGCCACCGTGCTGATGTGGCTGAATCGCCTCAGGCCGTGGTCGCCGGAGATGGCTTGGGCCAGCTTGACGACTTCCAGGGTCCCGCGGAGATTGATGTTCAGGCAGGCTCGTTCCGATTTGCGGTTGAGCGAGGCCGCCACATGCAGGATCGAATCGGCGTTTTTGACCAGGTGGCGATACTGGTCCGGAGTGAAGCCGAATCCCTCTTCAGTGAGGTCCCCGGTCAGCACCTCGATACCGGTGTTCAGGTGGTGGTGGAAGCGGTCGAAGTCCAGGTGTAGCTGAAAGGCTCGCCAAAGGCGCTGGGCCGCGGCTTCGCGGCTGGGGGCCCGAACCAGAAGAATGAGGCGCTGGTGGTGTTTTTCCAGCAACTCGGTGGCAATGTGAGCGCCGAGGTAGCCGGTGGATCCCGTCAGGAAGATACCCATATCGATTAGTACTGGCTCTGCCGGGCAGGGAAGACCTCGCCGCCCAACGGGTCTCCGGATAGGTTGGCGGTTGCCGCCGCGGTGGAAGCGGGCTCCAGCTTGAAGTTTCGGGGGAGCAGGCCGGTGTCGGGACGGCGCCCTTCGATGATGGGATAGGTCCAGCGGCGCAACGCCGGCACGTGCAGGTTCACCCAGTAGTCGTACCAGTCGATGTTTTCCGGGTGGTATCCGAAATCGGCGACTTCATCGCCGGGCAAGGCAGCCCCCAGTTTTCGAATGTGGTCGGCGGCAAAGAAGTACTCGTTGTCCAGGATGAATGGCTGGTAGAGCTCGATGACCTTGTGAACCCGGTCCAGAGCGCGCTGCTTTCGGGTGAGGCTGTCGTTCTTGACGGGGAGCACCCCGGTGACACGCTGGAGACCCTGCAGCAAGGTCTTCAGGCGGGGGAGGGAAACGTTCCGGTAGCGGGCCTGGGAAACCGGGATGGTGTCGAAGCGGGCTCGGAGCCAGTGTTCCAGGCCTTCCAGGGACCGATAGTATTTGCGATGGGCCAGGCCGGTCAGCTCGATGGTCCGGCGCATGTCGGCGGGATTGGTGGCCGAGGTCGCCAGTTGGTAGACTCGGTCGTGACGCCGCTCGACCAGGGCTGCCGCCACCAGGGTGAGTCCGCGGCACACCAGGTCGACCGGGATGACATCCAGGCGCTTGCGCTTGTTGGAGGGGAGCTGCCGGAAGTAGGTGCTCAACAGGTAAGACAACGGGGCCGTCGTGTTGACGCCCTCGTTCCAGCCCCGAAACGGTTGATTGATGGAGGACTCCACGATCGAGGGTCTGACCACGGCAATGGGGAGATCCTGGGTGGCCAGCAGCGATTCTCCCAGGCTCTTGGTGAAGGTGTAGATGTTGGGCCAGCCCCAGTGCTGAGCTCGCTCGATCCCGAATTCGATTCCGCGGTCACGAATCCAGCGGGTGCGCTCCTTGCGAACCAGGCGCGAGGGATCGCTCACATTCGGCTTGCGGGCAAAGACGCGGGCCTGGACTTCCTCCGTTACCCCCTCGCCGTCTCCTTCCCGGGTGATGCTCTCGATGGCTTGATGGACCAACCGGTATTCCTTGTAGACGTCGAAATCGGCTCGGCCGGCGGGAGTGTAGTTGGGAAGCAGTTCCTCGGAAACCCGCCCGTCGATGCGACCGTTGACGAAACAGGTGGAGACGTGCAGCAGGGCGGCCCGCTTGCAGCGCTTCAGAAAGTCGACCAGACCCATGACGCTGTCCACGTTGGTGGTCATGGCCAGGCGGATGTCCGGATTGAAATCGGTGAGGCCGGCTGAATTGACCACCAGGTCCAGATCCTGAGCCAGCCGCCCCAGGGTGGCTTCGTTCAACCCCAGGTCGGGATCCCCGATGTCTCCCTCCAGCACTTCCACCCGGTCCATGAGCATCCGGGGCAGTCGGTCGCCGAAGCGTTCATGAAGGGGAGCAAAGGCGGGAGATTCGGAGACAATCTTCTCGAAGCGTTGCAGGGCGCTGCGCGAGCCCTGCCGCCGGATCAGCAGATAGATTCTTCCGATCTCCGGAAGGTCTTCGAGCAGCATGGACAGCCAGACCTTGCCGATGAATCCCGTCCCGCCGATCAGCAGAATGTGCTTGCCGGCAAGGGCCTGGCGTACCGAAAGAATCTCGGCGCTGGCCCGGCGCCGGTGGAAATCCACCACCGGAGGCGCAGGGCTGTTTGTTTGCCGGGCGGTGGTTTGGATGTGCGGCGCCAAGGCGCCGGAGGAAAGTCCGGGCAGGCCGTCGAT
Organism: Acidobacteriota bacterium; assembly: GCA_028875135.1. Taxonomy (GTDB): domain Bacteria; phylum Acidobacteriota; class Terriglobia; order Versatilivoradales; family Versatilivoraceae; genus Versatilivorator. Next base: position 193 of record JAPPFQ010000135.1, on the reverse strand, counting down.
GAGAAAGCTTTGGGAACCGAAAGGCGCCCGGTTCGGCTCGGGTTGCAGGGTGTCGGGGATGATGGGCGAATGCAGCCGCCCGGTGGCCAGTCCGTCCCGAAACTCCAGGCGGTTGGAGACCAGGCTCCGGACACCCAGATGCTGGGCCAGGGGACGGAGGAGATGGTCCAGTTCCCGGCTGACCAGCACCACC
>JAPPFQ010000054.1 GCA_028875135.1 Acidobacteriota bacterium | reverse complement strand
GATTCTTCAGGAGCCAGGGGACTCCGTCCAGGTTGTTGACGGCGACGTCGATATCGCCGTCGTTGTCGTAGTCGGCGAAGGCCACCCCCCGGCTGGACCAGGACTTGAGCTTGTCGAGTCCGGCCGAGACTTCCTGGAACTTGCCCTGACCGAGGTTGCGAAAGACCTGGCTGCGTTGATGGAAGCTGGTGCCGATCTTGTATCCGTCCACCTGGGGAAACACGTGGCCGTTGGCGGCGAAGATGTCTTCCCAGCCGTCATGGTCCAGGTCCACGAACCCGGTGCCCCAGCCCACCATGGGCCAACTGCTGAAGGTCAGGCCGGCCCCGCGGGTCATGTCGCGAAACCTGCCCTGGCCCAGATTGCGGAAGAGCGTATTGTAGTCGTCCGAGAAATGGGTGATGTAGATGTCCAGCAGGCCGTCCCGGTCGTAGTCCCCGAAATCCACTCCCATGCTGCCCTGAGCCGTGCCGTCATCGCTGAAAGCGGCTCCCGCGAAGAGCCCGGTTTCCTCGAAGGTGCCGTCCCCCTGGTTCCGAAAGAGAAAATTGGCCATTTGATCGTTGGCCACGTAGAGGTCGAGGTCTCCGTCGTTGTCGTAGTCGCTCCAGATGGCCCCCAGGCCATAGGAGGGGGTCACGTCCGAAACGCCGGCCTTCTTACTCACGTCCCCAAAGGTGCCGTCCCCGTTGTTGCGGTAGAGGATGTCGGAATCGCCGACCATCCCCAGGGGACCGCACTGCACCGTGATTCCCCGGTAGTGGCACTCCATGGGGTCGGGGTGCTTGTAGTCGAACTGGACCGTGTTGGTGACGTAGAGATCCAGCCGGCCGTCGGCGTCGTAGTCGCCAAAGGATGCGCTCACCGCCCAGCGGCCGTCTCCCACCCCGGCCGCGGCGGTCACGTCCTTGAAGGTACCGTCCCCGTTGTTGCGGTAGAGGGTGTTGGGGCCGTAGTTGCACACGAACAGGTCCACCCAGCCGTCGTTGTCGTAGTCGCCGGCGGCCACTCCCATACCCCAGCGGCGATTCCCGACTCCTGCCTTGTCGGTCACGTTGGCAAAAGTCCCGTCGCCGTTGTTGCGGTAGAGGGCGTTGGAAACCGTGCGCTTTCCTTGAACCAGCTCCTCCCAGTGGCCTCCGTTGACCAGGTAGAGATCCATCCAGCCGTCCCGGTCGAAGTCGATCCAGGCCACCCCTCCGCTCATGCTCTCCAGGATGTACTGCTTCTCCGGGCTGCCGCTGAAGTGCTGAAAATCCAGGCCCGCTTCGGCGGCCACGTCCTCAAAGACCAGCGAGGGCGAGGCAGGCAACGATTTGTCCGAGCGGGACAAGTCGTTGGCGGACGTCCCCGACAACGCAGCCAGGCAAGCAATCAGGCTTAGTGCTATGGGCTTGTTCATCTCTTGGATTGGAGCAAACTGCTTGCAGGAGTCGCCGGAAGAGGTCACTACGCGGAAAGCGACGGGTTCATCGCCTACTCTGGGTTGATTTTAGCACGGATCGCGACTGATCCAGGGGCGGCAGCCTCTTGTTCGTACACGAGACTGGAATTGGCGAAGCAGGATCACTAAGATAGGGCCAGTGATCGATGGGCCGTGCCGTCCTCCAGTAAAATTGCCGATGTTGGGCACAGATTTCCGCCAGCGAGAGGCAAAGCCATGAAAGGGATCATCGTGACTTCGGCGGCCGGGTTCCTGCTTCTTGCCGGAGCTGCCCGGGCACTGCCGAAGGACCCCGCAGCTCACGTCTCCCACCTTCAAGCCGGCACCGTCAGGTATGTCAAGGGCAAACAGCTTCTGCTTGCCGGCGGGCAAGGGGCGCCCGTTGAAATCGCAATCGGCCACCGACTGGAGCCCGGGGACATTGTCCGGACCGGCCGCGGGGACCGTCTCGAAATCATGTTGCATCCGGGCGGTTACCTTCGCCTGGTTGACCAGGCCCGACTGGAAGTCCTCGACACGGCATACCGCAGGATGCACTTCCGCGTTTCCGAAGGAACCGTCGTCGTCGACTCCAGGCGCTTCAAGGGCCGGCGCCACGGCTTCAGGCTATCGAGCCCCGTCGGAGATCTGAAGCTTCTCAAGGACGGATTTTATCGAATTGAAGTCAAGGAACCCTCTGCGGTGGAAGTTGCCGTTCACTCCGGCAAGTTGAACTGGCGGAAGCGAGACGATCAATCGTTGAACCTGACCCACGGCAATCGGTACGTTCTACAAAGCGCTGCGGAATACACTCCGGCGGTGGCCGAGCTGGGCAAGCACAGCCGGGATCACCTGGACCCGTGGGGACAGGTGCGTTCGGCTTTCCTGTTGAACAGCTTCTGGGGAAGACCGCCTCAATATACGTTCGGAGGCAGCAACCGCTGGCTGTTGACCGCCGGTCACAAGTTGAACGCGGGCGGGGAGCTCAGGACCCTGGAGAACGGTCGCGCGGAACTGCTCCTGAATCCGGGCAGCTACCTGCGGCTCGCCGAGAGCACCCTGGTCCGATTCATCAGGACGGGTTACGCGACCATGAATTTCGAGATTCTACGGGGTGAAGTCATCGTGGAATCCGCCGCCTTCAATCCCGCCCTGCACTCTCTGTTCATCTCGACTCCAGGTGGTGATTTTCAAGTAGCCGCCAAAGGGCTATATCGCCTCAGCCTGGAGCCCCGGTTGCGCGTCTCGGTCTACAAGGGAGCTTTGGAATGGATGGGGAATGGCCGGAAGAGGAGACGGCTTGAAGCCGGCAGAAGCTACCAGGTCGAAGGGGCAACCTCCAGGCTTCACTCGGGGAAGCTGAGAAAGAAGGACGACCTCAATCAATGGAGCAAAGAACGGGCCCAACAGTTGGCCCAGTCCAATTCACGCCTCTCGGCCCGATTGCGCCGGTCGGCCTACCCGAACTTCGGCTACCAGAACCGTGGAGGATGGGTGCTCGGCAGCCGGTCCCAAGGGTTTACCTTCGTACCCTTTGATTCAAAGCCCAAATCCCCCTATGGATTTCGCTACGGCAACGCCCTGTGGATCAAGTCCCGGGACCTTGGGGAAAAACGCAACGGTCGAAGGCAAGAGTCTGTAGGACAGGACGAACATGATCGCGAGTTGCAGGAAAATCCTGCGAATCGTGCGCAAATGGGGATAGGGAGATGGAACAACTGATGTCCATCGCCAACCGCCCGCCGGCGCACCCAGGGCCGGCCCGGGAATCGGCAACACCGAACAAGAAACTCGGTTTCGGCTTCCTCTCGGTCGCAGTCCCGGCAATCCTACTTTTGGTGGGGCCGGCCCGCGCACAAGCCATCGACGAATCGGGCTACGTGGGATCCAGCCAATGCGTGCAGTGCCACCGGGAGATCGCCGAGGTGCAACTGGAAAGCGGCCACCCGCTGACCTTGAGGCGAGTGCGCTCCATCTCCAGTCTGGTGGAATCGGCGCCCCTGGAGTTTTCCGACCCGCGCAACCAGGTGGCCTATCGGATCGAGCGGTCCGCCGACCCTGAGTTCACCCTCGACCTGGTGGCCTCCAGGGACGGAGTAGCCGACCGCATGCATCTGCTTTGGGGCATGGGGGCCGGCAGGAAAGGCATCACCTTCGTGGGCATGACCGATGCCGGCGCCTACGGCCAGAGCCGGGTGAGCTGGTACCAGTCCACCGGGGGGCTGGACATCACCACCGGGTTGGAGGACCGGGTCGACAACGCCTACGACGCCCTGGCGGACTGGATGAGTCCTCCTCAACGAGAGCACTGCTTTGCCTGCCACACCACCCGGAACGCCGACCTTCCGCCTGAGAAAATGACCCCCGCCTCGGCCGGCGTCCACTGCGAACGCTGTCACGGGCCGGGGCAGGAACACGTCCGGGCCATGACCCGAGGAGATTCCAATCCCGCCGCCACCATCGGCAACCCGGGGAAGATGCCGGCCATCGAGCAGCTTTATTTCTGCGGCGCCTGCCACGGAGCGCCGCCGGGGGGCAGCGACCTGCATGCGCTTGCCAGGTTCATGGTCGACAAGGAAGTGTCCCGTTTCCCGGCCCAGAGGCTGGTGTTGAGCCAGTGCTACAGCGAGAGCCGGGATCAATTGAAGTGCACGACCTGCCACGACCCGCACGAGAGCCTGGTGCAAACCCCTGCAGCCTACGATTCCAAGTGCCTGTCCTGCCATGGAGGCGACCACGCCATGGCCTCCGGTTGCAAGGTGGCTGCCAGCCAGTGCAGCTCCTGTCACATGCCCTTTGTCGAGGGCTTCATGACCCACTCCGAGTTCGCCGACCACTGGATCCGCATCGTCGCCGATAAGAAGCCCTGAACGCCGGGGAATTGCATGTCGGGAACGCCCAATGGCTAAACCGCTGAAATCAGGAAACGAAGGATGGATCCCGGCGGGAGAGCGGGCGGGCCACCTGCGTTGGACTGGGCTGTGCCGTCTATCGACCGTCCCGGCGATTGCCCTTGTCCTCTTCGGGGCGGTCCGGCTCCAGGCGCAATCGTCCGATTACCTGGAGGCCAAAGAGCGGTATGAACGCCAGGAGTACCTGATGGCCATGCTGGCGGCTCAAAAAGCCGTGCAGCAGGACGGTGAGAACGCCGAATACAGGCACCTGTACGGCATGACGCTGCTGCAGCTCAACCAGTACAGCGACGCCGAACCCGAGCTGCGCAAGGCCCTGGCTCTGGACCCCGGCAAAGCCGACTTCCACTACGGCGTGGCGGCTCTCATACTCCAGCAGCGAAGCGAGACCGAGGACCCGGCCGATCCCATGGGGATGGGCGCCAGAAACGAGACCAGCGAGCCGGTGGAAGAGGGCATCCGGCTCCTGGAGAAAGTCCTGGAACTGGACCCCGGCCACCTCAAGGCCAGGATGCACCTGGGACGCACCTACCACCAGCAGAACATGAGGAGCAAGGCGCTCCGGCAGTTCGAGGCGGTGGTGGCCAGGGATCCCCGATACGCCTGGGCTCACTACCACCTGGCCGCCATTTACCTGGACGCCGGCAGGTTTCGGGAGGCCCTGCAAGCCTTGCAGCAGGAGGTGGAGGATCACCCTGACGCCGGTCAGGCCCGCCTGGAACTGGCGGACCTGCTGCTGCAGCTCGGAAAACCCAAGCGGGCTCTCTCCCATCTGACTGCCGTTTCCCCGGAGAGCCAAACGGTCTCGCTCCCCGATCTCCACTTCGGTCTGGCCAAGGTCTATCGCAGGCTCGGACAACTGGACAAGGCGATTGCGGCCGCCCGGCAGTCCATCCGACTCCTGCCCGACAATCCGGTGGCTCACCGCCTTCTGGCCAGACTCTACCAGGATGCCGGAGAGTCGGAGCAGGCCCGGCAGGCGCTGGAAAGTTACCGGGAGCTGAAGGAGCGGATCGAGCGCTTTACTCGTTGATCCTTGGAAGATTCGTTGTTTCACTCTCGAATGATCCGCCTGGTCGTCGGGGGCGGGGCGGCACTTACCTGTTTCTTTTCGCCCCAATCGATCGTGCGGAGGAGGTTCAAGAATGACTGACCCACGCCCAAAGGGTAGACGGAGACTGGCAACGAGCTTCACCCTGGGAGCCGGCATCTGCCTGGCCCTGGCGGGAATGCTGTCCTGCTCCGGACCGGTTCCGGATCCTCGGGCCAACTGGTCCGACGCCAAGAAGGCCCGGGTGGAAGCAGCCGCCAGGCAGCGCCGCATCATCTTCAACGACGACAGCTACGAGCTGTCCCGCGACGACGCCGGCACCCCGGAAGGATTCCTGAAGCGCCGGCTGCAACCCCTGGCCGGGACCCAGGTCGATACCATTTCCTGGTCCATCCTGGGGGGGTGGGCCGACGCCCCGGTATACGACAGCAAGATCCAGCCCATCTACGGCGACGCCCACGGAGGTCCGCCCGCCTACTGGTCCAAGGTCACCGCCAACGTGAAGCGGTTGATCCAGTCAGGCCGAGGACCCCTGCAGATCGTCATCGATTTTGCCCGGTCTCATGGCATGGAGATCCTGGCCTCGGTCCGCATGAACGACGTTCACGACAGCTTCATCGGGGGCGGCTTGACCACCTGGAAGAAGGAGCATCCGGAGTTTCTGGTGGACCCCCTGGGCAGGCTCACCTCTCTGGATCTCTATGTCACCTCCCAGGACTTTTCCCACCCGGAGGTCAGGCAGCGCAAGTTCGAGATCATCGAGGAGGTCGCCCGCCGCTACGACGTTGACGGCTTCGAGCTGGACTTCATTCGCCACCCGGTGTTCTTCAGCCCCACCATGCAGGGAAAACCGGTGAGCGCCGACCAGGTCGAGGTCATGACGGCCTTCATGCGCCGCATCCGCAAGCTCACCGACAGCCAAGCCGAGCGGCGGGGCCGTCCGCTGCTGCTGGCCACTCGAGTGCCCGACAGCTTCCGACTGGCACTGAACATCGGGCTGGACCTGAAAGGCTGGCTGGAAGAGGACCTGGTGGACATTCTGATTGCCGGAGGCGGCTATGCCCCCTTCAGCCTGCCCCTGGCCGAATTCACGTCCGCGGCCCACCCTCACGGCGTGCTGGTCTATCCCTGCATCAACCAGAGCGCCGCCAACAACGTGTCCGGGGGACGCTTTCTGGAGGGGGTGCGGGGCATGGCCAGCAACTGGTTCCGGACCGGCGCCGACGGAGTCTACCTGTGGAACCTGGGGACGCCCTTCGAGTACAAGACCGGTCAGGACCTGGTGGAGACGCGCCGGCGGTCCTATGCCTGCCTGAGCGATATCGGAGAGCCCGGCACTCTGGCGGCCAGGAACAAGCTGTTCTGCGTGGACAACCATACCGGTGGAGTTATCGACTACTACGCTCACATCTCCAGCCATCGGCCGCTGCCCGTAAGCCGGGAGGGAGCCATAAAATACGGCGTGGTGGGAAGGGTTCCGCTGGTGGTCGGGGACGACCTGGCCTCGGCCAAGGAAAACGGATCGCTCGACAGCATGAGGCTGGTGCTGGATGTGAGGAGCGCTGCCCGCCCGGATGCGGTGGTCTGCCGGGTGAACGGCAAGGACTGGCCGGCGGACAATCGACGGTCGTCGACGCCGGCAAGGGCGAGTATCGGGTGAGCTATCCCGTGGATGCTCCCCCCCTGCGCCAGGGAATGAACGCCGTGGTGTTGGCGCTCAAGGGCTTACGCCACAGGCCGGGGGCCGTCAGGCCGGAGCAGTTGCCCGGAATGGCTGCCTGGGCGCAGTTTCACGGCGTACGGCTGGAGGTCAACTACCGATCGGAGTGATGGACCGGAGAGCACGAATGCCTGCGACACTGAACACCCGTCAACTGGCGGCCCGATTTCAGGAAGACGGGTTCGTGGTGGTGAAGGGATTCCTGGACGCCGAGGAATTGAAGCGGACGGAGCAGCAGATCGACCGCTACATCGCCGAGGTCCTACCCACCGTCCCCCGGATTCACGTGGTCTATGAATCGGGCTGGAGCGGGCCGCTGAAGCAGTTCTCCAGAATGGAACTCTATGATGAATACTTCCGGCGAGCGCTCCGGCGGCCGGCCACCCTGGATCTGCTGGGCGCCTGCCTGGGAGAGCCGGTGGAACCCATTACCACAGAAGTATTCTACAAACCCGCCCGGGTAGGCTCGCCGGCCCTCTATCACCAGGAAAACGCCTACTTCAATTACCTGCCCCCCTACGGCCTGGTGATCTGGATCGCCCTGGATGAGACCACCCTCGAAAACGGCGCCGTCCATTTCGTTCGCGGCAGCCACCGGCTGGGGGAAATCCCTCATGTCCAGACGGGACTGCCCCTGTTCACCAAGGCCCTCTCCGAACCTCCCGACCCCGAACTCTACCCGGAAGTCCCGGCCCTGCTCCAACCGGGAGACGCCTCCATCCACCACTTCCTCACCGTCCACCGCAGCGGCCCCAACAACACCGACTCCCATCGCCGCGGATTCGTGCTCGACTACCGAGGCCGCAGCACCGAAGTCAACCAGGAAGCATCCCGGAGCCACGAAGCCTACAAGAAGCGCATCTACCGCAAGGCGGGAGCTCTGTAGACGGCGTCTCCCTATAAAAAAAATCGCTGCCGCCGCCTACGCGGCTCGACACTAACGCCAAGCTTTCCATGGGCTGACGCCCACGGCTACCTGCTGTCGCCGCATTCGCGGTTAACCGGGCCCCCCGGGGCCGGCGCCCGGGGGATATCCCAACAGATAAGCACATTCCCCTCCGCAGTGTTGCGGGTCAAGGGAGAGCTGCGAAGCTGCGGTTGACGTGTGTTACCCGGCGAAACGCCCCCTACAAGCCATCCTTATAGAGCTGCGTAGCAGCGGCTCAGGGTAGCCCCGGGCG
>JAPPFQ010000134.1 GCA_028875135.1 Acidobacteriota bacterium | reverse complement strand
GTGGAGGGGGCGTTGGGCAACTTCGGCTCCGGCCGAGCCGGGTTTCAGTCCGGAGGCAAGTTGGGTGATATCGACTGGTCCCTGTCGGGATCCTGGTTCGACATCGACGAGCAGGTCGAAAACGATGACTTCTCGGTGGGGACGGTCTCATTCAAGTCCGCCTTCCCCATGGGGGAGGGCAGGGCTTTTCAGTTCACCACCCGTTACCAGGACAGCCGCTCCCGCGGGTTTCCGGAAAACGGCGGCGGCCCCGGATTCTCCATTCTGCGCGACCCCAAGGTCGCCGATGCCGAGCAACTGACCCTGGGAATGGGGTACCAGCAGCAGGTCTCTCCCGATTGGCTCTACGGCTTCGACGTCGACCTTTTCTCACGCCAACAGGACGATACGGCTCCAGCGGTCCTGGACGGAGTGCCTCCATCTCCTCGTTCCCTCCCCCCGCTGAGCAGCCAAACCGGTTTCCACCGGTTGAGGGCGGGTTTCACCAGTCAACTGGACCTGACGCCGGAACTGTCGCTGAACCTGGGAGTCCGAGTCAGAAACGAAGACGGGTCCAACGACACGCTGATTGCCGGTTTCATCCCCAGTGTCTTCGAGCTGGAACGTCAAACCCTGGCCGGCAACGGAGAAATCCTCTATCGAGCCGGTCGGCTCACCCTGAGCTTCGGGGGCCGGGTGGACAGGGCCGAAGGCTTCGACTCCGTGTTCTCTCCCAGAGCCGGCGCGGTGGTTTCCCTGGGAGAGCGGACCCGCTTGAAGACCAGTTGGGGAGACGGGTTCAAGCTGCCCTCCTTCTATGCCCTGGGGGAGCCCAATATCGGAAATCCCGGGCTTCAGCCGGAGAGGAGTCGCGGTTTCGACCTCGGCTTCGAGCACACCCTGGAGGAGTCCCGGTTGCATCTGTCCGGAGCCCTCTTTCACAACACCTTCAGGGACCTGGTCGACTTCAGTCCCCAGTTGTTTCGGCTCGTCAACCGAAGCCGGGCCACCACCCGGGGAGTGGAATTCGGAGCCGCCCTGCCACTGAATGGAAAGGGACGTTTGGGTGGCCACCTGCAGTTTTTGGATTGGGAACTGCAAGGGACCACCGAGCCTCTCCGGGACCGCCCCCGATGGAGGGGAGGCTCCTACGCGGACTGGGAACTCCATCCCCGGGCCCGCTTGCGATGGGAGATCCTCTGGGTGGGCGAGCGCTACGATTTCCAGCTTCCGGTCCCGGAAATGGAGACCGTGGGCGGGTATACCACCTCCAGCCTGGTGTTCGGTTATCGACTTCCTCACGGATTGGAGGCTTTCGGGCGGGTCGACAACGTCTTCGACAGCAGCTACCAGGAATTCATAGGATTCCCGCATCCGGGCATTTACGCTCGGGCCGGACTTCGCGTCCGGCTGCTTGGCCGCTGATTCCTTATTGATAGAGGGTCTTGGCGGTCCAGGAGTCGGGGAGCACGATGGTGTGTTCCCGGTCGGGTCCTGTCGAGATGAAGGAACATTCCGTCCGGGTGATATCCGACAGCATCTTCAGATAGTCTTTGGCCTTCACCGGCAGCCCATCGTAGTCCTGCATGCCCGCCGTCGTGCTTTGCCAACCTGGGACCGACTTGTAGACTGGCTTGACGGCTTCCAGGACCTTGATCTCCGGCGGAAATTCCTTGAGTCGGCAGCCGCGGTACTCATATCCCGTACAGACCGGAATCTGTTCGAATTCGTCCAGGACATCCAGCTTGGTGATGACGATGGCTTGCAGGTTGTTGAGGACGGCCGAGTAGGAGGTGGCTACGCCATCGAACCATCCGCAGCGGCGGGGCCTGCCCGTGGAGGCTCCGTATTCGGCTCCCCGTCGTCTGATTTCGTCTCCGATGGTACCGTTGGCTTCGGTGGGGAAGGGCCCCCCGCCGACTCGGGTGGTGTAGGCCTTGGCAATGCCGATAACCCCCGTGATCCAGGAGGGGGCTACGCCGGATCCCACGCAAGCCGCACCGGCGGTGGCATTGGAGGAGGTGACGTAAGGGTAGGTCCCGTGGTCGACGTCCAGCAGGGTTCCCTGGGCGCCTTCGAACAACACGCGTTTGCCTTGCCGGATCCGATCGTTCAGGAAAAAGGCGGTATCCACCACGAATTCCTTCAGCCGTTGTCCATACTGCAGGTACTCCTTGTAGATCTGCCGGGCATCCAGGGGTGGACCTCCATACAGGGATTGGATCAGGCAGTTCTTTTCCCGGGTAAGCTCGAAGATCGTCTCCCTCAGACTCTCCGCGTCGAAGAGATCGACCACTCGCAGGCCGCGCCGGCCTGTCTTGTCCTCGTAGGCGGGTCCGATCCCCCGGGAAGTGGTCCCGATCTTCTTGGCGCCTCGTGCCTCCTCGGCGGCCTTCTCGACGGCGCGGTGATAGGGAAGGATCAAGTGGGCGCGGTTGCTGATGAAGAGGTTCCCCCGGACCTGGATCCCGGCTTCCTCCAGCATGTCGAGCTCTTCAAAAAAGGCCTTGGGGTCGAGGACGACTCCCGGGCCGATGACGCACAAGCGGCCTCCGTGAAGAATGCCCGAGGGAATCAGGTGCAGGATGAACTGCTTGCCGTCGATGGTCACCGTGTGACCGGCATTGTGTCCCCCCTGGTAGCGGGCAACGATGTCGAATTTCTCGGTCAGCAGGTCGACAATCTTCCCCTTGCCTTCGTCTCCCCATTGCGCGCCGATGATGACGATGTTGGCCATTGCCTCAGTCCGTTTGCGAGTAGATCTGATTGAGCCCGCAGGGTTCGTAGCGGGAAGGCATGAGAAAGAGATCGGCCCCCGCCTCCACCTTGTGGGCCAAACCGTCATGATACATAATTTTGAGAATTTTTGATCCATCCGACTCCACCGGGTTACCCTTGAGCTCACCCAGTCCAAACGGCTGCAAGCCTTCCGCCTGGTTGCCTGACCGGTGAGCCGGACAGGCAGGAGCCGGATTACACAAACAGTTCAGAGTACAAATTCTCGGGCGTCGATGCAACAGCAACCCGTGCGGGCCAACAAGAGGCTGGGACAGCACTTCCTGAAACACCCCTCCCTGGCCAGGAGAATCGTGGCCGGCCTGGGTCTGGAAGAGGGCGGCACTGTCCTGGAGATCGGGTGCGGTACCGGCGCCGTGACAGCGAACCTGGTTGACCAAGGTTGCCGCTACATCGGGGTAGAGGTGGATGACCGCCTCTGCTCTCAATTGCGCCGGCGATTCAGCGGTCCCGGGATCGAGTTCCTTAATCGCGACATCCTGACCCTGGACCTGGGCGAGATTCGCAAGCGCCATGCCGGCTACGGCTTCAAGGTGGTGGGCAACCTCCCTTACGCCATTTCCTCCCCGATTCTGCAACATCTCGCCCGTCACGCCGGCGTCATCGACCTGGCAGTGGTCATGTTGCAAGCCGAGGTAGCCGATCGCCTGGCGGCCGGCCCCGGCGGACGGGACTATGGGGTGCTGTCTCTGATCGTGCAATACCATTTCCGTCCGGAGCCGCTCTTTGTCGTTCCACCGCAGGCGTTCAAGCCCAAACCCAAAGTGGACTCCAAGGTGGTTCGTCTCGTTCCCCGGCCCCGCCGCCCCCTGAGGCCTGCAGAGGAGAGCCTGTTCTTCGTCTTTGTCAAGCAGGCATTTTCCCAGAGGCGGAAAACGCTCAGGAATTGCCTCGGTGAGGTCCAGCCGGAAGCCTGGGCACGGTTGTCCCAAACCCTTCGGGAACTCGGCTATCCCGCAACGGTTCGCGCGGAGAAGATATCCCTGACCCACTTCCTGCAGCTTTTTGATTCGTTCCGGAGGACCAGTCGGCCTTGTGATCTCCAATGAGTGGTCTCACCGGCCCGATGGATGGAGTGGCAACCTGCAGGCGATTCGCATCTGAAAGAATTTCGCACTCTCTACAAGCAGCACCGGTTGTTCGAGCGACTGGGCTTCGAACCTCCGGTTCAGGCGCCATAATGACTTGCCTTGCCACCGGTGGCTTGAGTATGGTGGGTCCTGTTTGTCCAAGAATTCGGGGATGACAGGATTTCTGATATCCTAAGTAGTCGAAGTTCCGGATAGCGGCCCAGGTGGCTCCGCCTCTCTATTGGGGGATACCGTCCTTCCGGGAGGCAAGTCGTGACCGATCCACTATTGACCATTCTGCACAGGAGTGAGGGTGACCGCCTATGATTCTGGTAAACCGGCACACCAATAGCGGAGGGGCGCCTTTCCACGCCACACTGCACATCAAACCGACTTTCCGCGTTGGCCTGTTCGATGTGAGGCGCAGGTTGAGAGAGGAGTTCAAGTCGGACTTCACCCGGTATTCCAAGGAGTTCTACATCTCGGACCACACCACGGCCGGCTATCTGGACCAGCGCCTGGTCGAACTGCTTGAGCACGACAGCGTCAACATCCGGGACTACCTTAAGGTCTTCGAGCAGCTCTTTCCTCCCGGCGCCGGCTACATCCACGACAAGCTCAACTTGCGGACCGAACTCTCCGACCAGCAGCGCGCCGTCGAGCCACTCAACGCCGACTCCCACCTCATGTTCATGGGCGGCGGACTGCGGAACTGCGAGTCGTACGAGCTGCCGGGAAACGAGCCGGTTTGGTTCGTAGAGCTGGACGGGGTCCATACGGGTGGCACCCGGAGCCGGCGCACGACGGTGATCGCATACAACGGCGAGGAGGATGTCGCCCGGGTGCAGCTACAGGTGGCGTCGTCGCCGCACTCCATCGACGCCCAGAACCTGCGCGACCCGCGTATCGGCCTCATCAGCCAGCTACAGAGGCTGGCGCAGGAACACAAAGTGTCATTCGGCCGTTTCGACCTGTCCCTCCCCGCGAACGAGCGCCACGCAGGCCTGACCGTCAACGAGTACGAAACCCTGCTCATGACCCACGATCTTCGGGATGTGCTCAAAAATCCCCTTCGTTTCATGGCGCGGATAGGGAGGGAGGCAATCCAGGCGCCCCTGGCCATCCCGACCAAGGCCCTCAACTATGCACAGTACGACGCCGTGCAGCTCTTCAACGAGATCGTGGATCGGGTAGGCGTGAGGCGTTCAGTGGTGGAACTGCTCGTCAACCGGGCGTTGGCGATTCCGTTTGCCCATTTTCTGCGGATGAAGCGGGAGATCAGCCTGCCGGTCCTGGACCGGCTAGGCGAAGGGATCGGTGAGATCGGCTGGGGCACCTACCAGAGCCCGATTCTGGTCCAATGGAAGGTCGCCGGTGGTCCGACTCGGACGCTGAATGTAAAGCTGGTGCGGTTCGTGTAGCGACGGCGACCGCATCACGCCTTGAACGTTTCCGCTTGTCCGGGTTTCGGTAGTTCCCAAAACCTGTCACCGGGTTAAGATGGGCACCGCGTGGGCATGTCCGGTTCGCAGAGAGGCGGCAGAGGCGACGCTCACAAGAATCCGACCCAGGGTGCTGTAATGCGATTGGATCGATACATCGACCTTGTTCTCCGCCGTCGGTGGCTCATCGTCGGAGTCGCGCTGGCCATCATATTGATCCTTGCCTCCGGCGCTCCAGGCATCACCGTCACCAACGACTACCGCAACCTTTTTAGCGAAGACAACCCGCAACTGAAAGCTTTCGATGCGCTCGGGAACACCTACGCCTCGTCCGATACGGCCCTGATCGCGGTGGCCCCTCGCGAAGGCTCGGTGTTCACCCGCGAGGTCCTGGGCGCCATCGAGGAATTGACCGAGGCCGCGTGGCGCTCACCCCATTCCACCCGGGTGGATTCGCTCACCAACTATACCCATAGCGAGGCCCTTGGAGAGGACGACCTGGCGGTCGGGCCACTTGTCGAGGACGCCGCCTCGTTGAGCGACGCCGACCTGGCCCGCGTCGAGTCGATCGCGCTGGAGGAGGTGGGCGTGGCCGGGCGCCTGGTCTCCACCGACGGACGCGTGGGCGGGCTGACCATCAACTTCCTGCTGCCCGAGAATGTGGACCTGGCGGTGATCGAAATCACCGACCACATCAACGCCCTGCTCACCGAGGCCCGGGAGCGCCATCCCGATATCTCCTACTACCTGACCGGCGACGTGGTCATGCATCGAGTGCTCGCCGAGGCGACCGCAACCGACATGCGGACTCTCGTGCCGATCGTGTTCCTGATCATCATCGCGAGCTCGGCTTTGCTGTTGAAGTCGGTTCTGGCAACGCTGGCGATCGTGTCGGTGGTGGTGCTCGTCATCGTCGGCACCATGGGCTTCGCCGGTTGGACCGGCCAGATCTTCAGTCCTGCCAGCGCCGGCGTGCCAATCATCGTCATGGCCATTGCCGTTGCGCACGCGGTCCACATCGTCACCAGCACCCTGGCGGGGCTCCGGGAGGGGCAGGGCCGGGAGGAGGCGATCCGCAAATCGCTTCGAATCAATGCCTATCCGGTCTTCCTGGCCGCGCTCACGACCACGATCGGATTTCTGAGCCTGAATGCCTCGGACTCACCACCTTTCCATGTTCTGGGCAATATGGTGGCCTTCGGCCTGGTTTGCATTTTCGTCTACTCGATGACGTTCCTGCCGGCCATGCTTTCCATTCTGCCGTTGCACCCGCCACCGACACCATCCAAGCGTCCCGGCTTCTTCGACCGCTTCGGCGCCTTCGTGGTGGAACGGCGCAAGGTTCTGCTGGTGGTGGTCTCCATTGTGACAGTGGTCCTGGTTGCCGGAGTTCCGCGCGTCGAGTTGAGCGACAACTGGACCCGCTACTTCGATCAGCGCTACAGTTTCCGCAACGATACCGACTTCGTCATCGAAAACCTGACCGGGCTGGACATGCTCGAGTACTCGCTGGACTCGGGGAGTGAAGGCGGCATCACCGATCCGGCCTATCTGCGAACGGCCGACGCTTTTGCCCAATGGTACCGGGAACAGCCGGAGGTGAACTTCGTCCAGTCGTTTCCCGACGTGATGAAACGCCTGAACAAGAACATGCACGGCGATGACCCCGCCTTCTACCGGATACCGGACGATCCGGCGCTGTCAGCCCAGAATCTGCTGCTGTACGAGTTGTCGCTGCCGCTTGGCAACGACTTGAATGACCGCATCGACGTCGCCAAGTCGGCCACGCGCATGACCGTGGTGGCCAACGCGTCGGCGCGGGGTCTGCGCCAACTGGACCGGCGCGCCCGGGAGTGGGTCCGGGCCAACGCGCCCGGGTTGACCGGCGAAGCATCGGGGGTCACCATGGTCTTCGCCCACTTGGCCCAGAGAAACATCGAGAGCATGCTGCGCAGTACGATCGCCGCCATGGCCCTGATTTCGCTGATCCTGGTAGGGACGTTCAAGAGCCTGCGCTTCGGCCTGGTCAGCCTGTTTCCCAATTTCATTCCCGCGGCCATGAGCTTCGGGCTGTGGGGTTACCTGGTGGGCCAGGTGGGTCTTTCCGCTTCGGTTGTCTGTGCCGTGGCATTCGGCATCGTCGTGGACGACACTATCCATTTCATGAGCAAATACCTGGAAGCCCGCCGCGGGGGCGCATCCGCACCCGAGTCCGTGCGTGCCACCTTCCGGACCGTCGGTCATGCCTTGTGGACCACGACCGCGGTTTTGTCGGCAAGTTTTCTGGTGTTTGCGTCGTCGGGATTTCAGGTCAGCTCCGTGCTGGGCCTGTTGGTCGCCATCACGCTGGGGTTTGCGCTTCTGGCTGATTTTCTGCTGCTCCCGCCCCTGCTGATGGCCATCGATGGAGACAAAAGATGAATCCTCTCTATTTCCGCCGCCGGCCATTCCTGTATGGCACGACCTGTCTGGCTGTTTGGGTGTTTTTGTCCGCTAGGACTCCGGTCTTGAGCCAGGAGGCGGACCCGGAGGCGCGAGGCCTTAAAATCGCGCAGGACGCGCGTGAGCGAGGCGATGGCTTCGGTGATTTCAGCGCGCGCCAGACCATGGTGCTCCGCAACCGGGGAGGGCAGGAGAGTCGGCGCCAGTTGCGTTTGCAGGTTCTGGAGGTGCCGGGAGAGGGAGACAAGAACCTGTTCGTGTTCGACGAGCCGCGCGACGTGAAGGGAACCGCGTTGCTGATCCATTCCCACCGGGAGAAAGACGACGAACAGTGGCTTTATCTGCCGGCTCTGAGACGGGTCAAGCGAATCAGCTCGTCGAACCAGTCCGGCTCCTTCATGGGCAGTGAGTTCGCCTACGAAGACATGGGCACTCCGGAG
Source organism: Acidobacteriota bacterium (assembly GCA_028875135.1). Lineage (GTDB taxonomy): Bacteria > Acidobacteriota > Terriglobia > Versatilivoradales > Versatilivoraceae > Versatilivorator. Next base: position 124 of record JAPPFQ010000134.1, on the reverse strand, counting down.
GTGGAGAAGTTCACCTATCGTTACCTGCGGGAGGAGCCGTGCGGGGATCTGACCTGCACCGTCTCGGAACGCATCCCGGTGAATCCGCGCTCCGGGTACAGCCGCCAACTGGTCTGGCAGGACC
>JAPPFQ010000298.1 GCA_028875135.1 Acidobacteriota bacterium | reverse complement strand
CCCTTGCAATGCGCACCAAGCCCGCCTTTGGGGAGATCTCTTGCTCTGAGCCGGCTTTGGGCGGGCGGGACGCCCGCTCTCCCGGGAGATGAATTGGCGAGACCGGGGCGGAGCCCGCGGTCAGGCCGGCGCGAGACGAGCACCGCGACTCGGCCGCCCGGGCCAACATACCATGACCGCTTGGGAAAGACACTCGTCCCAAGCTGTTTCGCCTCCCATGGTTTCATTATCCGCTCCGTTTAGTTAGAATTGGGTCTTCCGGGGTCGAAGCCACTGCCGGTGCAGCGCTGCCCAAACCGGAGCCCGCCCTCTCCCGGCCATCTGTCCATGAATGCCGTCACCGTTGAAAAGCTGTCCAAGAATTACCGCATCTACTCCAAGCCCTCGGCCCGTCTGAAGGAGCTGATCTTCCGCGGGCGCAGCTATCACCAGGACTTCTGGGCGCTTACGGATGTCAGCTTTCAGGTCGGCCAGGGCTCTTCGTTCGGGATCATCGGCGAGAACGGATCGGGCAAGAGCACCCTGCTCCAGATTATTGCCGGAACGATGACCCCAACCAGGGGCAGGGTGGGTCTGAGCGGACGGGTGGCGGCCCTGCTGGAGCTTGGGGCGGGCTTCAACTCCGAGTTTACCGGCCGGGAGAACGCCTTTCTGAATGCCGCCATCATGGGTCTGAGCCGGGAGGAGATCGACCAAAAAATGCCGGAGATCGAGCGCTTCGCCGAAATCGGCAGCTTCATCGATCAGTCGGTCAAGACCTATTCCAGTGGCATGTACGTGCGCCTGGCCTTTGCCATCGCCATCAACCTCGATCCCGAGGTTCTGCTGGTGGACGAGTCGCTGGCGGTCGGGGACGTCTACTTCCAGCAGCGATGCATTCGAAAGCTTCGGCAGATGCGGGCAAAAGGCAAGACCATCCTGCTGGTCTCCCACGACATCGCCGCGGTCAGGAACCTGTGCGATTCGGTAATCTGGCTGGAGCAGGGCAGGGTCAAGGATCTTGGCGCTCCCGACAAGGTTACGTCCCGCTACCTGGCGGCGCTGATGCAGCGCCGTGACCCCTATGCGGTAGAGGAGGCCCGGGAGGCGCCGGAAACGCCGCTGGACGCCGCCGGAGAAACAGCGGTCGATTTATCGGTGCGCACGCTTCCCAACGTGGACGAGCGTTGGGGCAATGGCCACGCCCGGGTACTGGGCATCCGGCTGCTCGACCAGGCGGGGAGAGAGCCGCAGACCCTCTTTCACGGCGACCGGGTAACGGTGAGGGTTTCGGTACAGTTCGACCGCCGGGTGGAATCGCCCTTGATCGGGATTCTTATACGCAATCGCCTGGGCGAAGACATCTCCGGCAGCAACACCTCGGTGGAAAACCTGCAGTTGCCGCCGGCCGAGCCCGGCCAGATCTATACGGTGGATTTCCGCCTGCGGCTTCCCGTGCTCCAGGCGGGACATTACTATCTCACCCCGGCCGTGGCCGACGGGACCCATCGCGACTCGGTGATGTGCGATTTTGTGGAAAATGCCCTGAACCTGACCTTGAAACAGCGGGAAACGGTCTACGGCTACCTGAACATGGAATGCCGCATTGAATTGAAGCAGGTGAGTTCGGCAAAATCGGACCTGGTCGAAGCACGCTACCCGGTGGGTTGAAGGAAGAAGTTTGAAGGAAGAAGTTTGAAGGAGGTCGGAGCCCGCGCCCCGGCGGGCTGAATGACCGCCGGAAGACTCAGGGTTTGGCGGGCCGGCTCTCCCCAGGCGGAACTTTGCCGGTCAATTGAGGAAAGGAGCATGATGATCAAGGATGTGAAGATAGTGCCACTGGTCGCCCACGTGGATGACCGCGGCTACCTGATCGAGATCTTGAGGAGCACCGACGAGCACTTCACCCGGTTCGGACAGGTCTACATGGTGGGCGACGCGACTCGCGGTACCATCCGCGCCTTTCACAAGCACGCCATCCTGTGGGACTGGTTCTTCATCAGCCACGGATCGGCCAAGTTCGTGCTGCGGGACGACCGTTCCGACAGCCCGACCTGCGGCAACATGCAAATCGTCGTTACCGGCCAGCGGAATCCGGTCTTGATCGTAGTTCCGCCCGGCGTCTACCATGGCTGGATGGCTCTGGAGGATGACACCCAGCTCGTCAGCACTGCCAGCGAGGTATACAATCGAGAGAACCCGGATGAAGTCCGGATTCCCCCAGATTCCTTCGGGGACGTGTGGGAAGTCAAGGGTAGGTGAATGATGAATGGTGAATGATGAATGATGAATGATGAATGATGAATGATGAATGATGAATGATGAATGGAAGGTGACGAGTGGAGGGTTTCGGGAACGGTGGAGCGGCTGACGAGTTGGTTGAGCATTTTGAAATACCGCGCCGAGATCGGCGAGATACTTAACGTGTCACAATTCACCATCCGTTCTTCAAACTTCAAACTTCACACTTCACACTTCAAACCCAAGGAGGTTGACCATGATTCTGGTGGTGGGCGGGGCCGGCTATATCGGCTCGGTGCTGATCAGGGAACTGTTGGCGCGGGGCTACGCGGTCAGAGTCCTGGACCGCATGTTTTTCGGCAATGCCGGGCTGCGTGAGCACAGGGAGCAGATCGAGCTTTTTGCAGGGGATGTTCGCACCATGGATCCCTCGGTGCTGGAGGGTGTCGAGTCCGTCATCAATCTGAGCGGCCTGTCGAACGACCCCACGGCGGAGTACAACCCTCACGCCAACTTCGAGATGAACACCCGGGCCAACCTGGCTCTGGCCCGGCTCTGCAAGGCGAAGGGCATCCGCAGATTCGTCTTTGCTTCCACCTGCTCCATTTACGATGTAGGCATAGCCAACGAAGAAAAGGACGTTGTGCTGGACGAAACCTCGCCGGTCCACCCCAAGGCGGCTTACGCCAGTTCCAAGTTCCAGGCGGAGAGAGCCCTGCTTGAGTTGGCCGACAAGAACTTCTGCCCGGTCATCCTGCGCAAGGGCACGGTCTACGGCTTCTCGCCGCGGATGCGGTACGACCTGGTGGTCAATACGTTCCTCCGGGACGCCATCTCCAAGGGACACGTCACCACTCACTTCGGAGGCGAGATGTGGCGGCCGCTGGTGGATATCCGGGATGCGGCGCGGGCCTATATTGTCTGCCTGGATGCCGAGGAGTCCAAGATCTCGGGTGAGATCTTCAACGTCGTCTTCCGCAACTTTCGCATTTCGGAGTTGGCGCTCCGGGTCGTCGGGGCCCTTAGAGAGGTTGGGGTGAAGGTGGAGCTGAAACCGGAGTACCGCTACCAGGGCGTCCGCAGCTATCGCGTTTCGGGCAAGAAGGTCCAGCGGGTGCTGGGTTTTGCCCCGGCGGTGACGGTGGAAGACGCCGTCAAGGACATGATGGAGAACGTCTCCCGATACGGCTATACCGACTTCGACAATCCCCGCTACTACAATATCGGCTGGATGAAGCTCCTGGAGGAGGCCGACAAGATCATCCGGATCACCGGGTCGGTGTTCGACGCCGCCCCGGCCGCGCCCTTCAAGCCGGCCGTGGTCGGGATGGGAGGCCGGGAGCCTGGGAGCCGCTGACTTGAAGATACTCCTGCTCGGAGCCTCCGGCCAACTGGGTACCGACTTGGCAGAGGCCTTGTCCGGCCACCACCTGGTTGCCCCGCCGCGTCAGTCACTGGATCTTCTGCAGTTCGACCGGGTTCACCAGGTCCTGCGGTCAGAGCGGCCCCAGGTGGTGATCAACACGGCCGCCTTCCACCGGGTCGACGACTGCGAGTCCCGGGTCTCGACCGCCTTTGAAGTGAACGGAGAGGCTGTCCGCAACCTGGCGCTGGCCGCCCGAGACATCGAGGCCGTCCTGGTCCACTACAGCACCGATTACGTCTTCGACGGCTCTTCCGGCCGGCCCCATCGGGAAGACGACCTCGCCCGTCCTCTCAACGTCTACGGCGCCTCCAAGCTGGCGGGCGAGCACCTGGCGGCGTCGGTTTGGGAGAAACATTTCCTGATTCGGACCAGCGGGCTCTACGGCCGCGCCGGCAGCAGCGGCAAGGGCGGCAACTTCGTCGAGACCATGATCCGGAAGGCCTTGGCAAAAGAGTCGATCCGGGTGGTCGACGATCAGCGGCTGACCCCCACCAGCACCCGCGAGCTGTCCCGCGCCACCGCCGCCCTGATCGAGACCTCCCACTACGGCCTCTTTCACGTCACTTCCAAGGGCAATTGCACCTGGTACGAATTCGCCGGCGAAATCTTCCGGCTGTTGGGACTCGAGCCCGACCTGACGCCCACAACCTCCGACGCCTTCGCCACGGCGGCTCGTCGGCCGGCCTATTCGGTGCTGGCCAACCATCGCCTGGACGAGCTGGGCATGGATGACCTCAAGCACTGGAGGGACGCCTTGCACGAGTACCTGAGCGACCGCATCCGCCGCCCCGGGGCTTGATTCATGGGGAGTTCCTTCAACCCTCTGCAGCCCGGATTCTGGCCCAGGCTGGGCGCCCTGCTGCTGATGGCCCCTCTCGATCTGCTGGTGGCTCTGGGCCTGTGCCTGGGCGAGATCCTCTACCTTCCCTTCTCCCTGTTCCGCCGCAAGCTTCCTGCTTCCGGACCGCCGGACCGCCGCCTGGCCACGCTGATCGTCCTCAACTGGGACGGAAGACACCTGCTGGAGGAGTTCCTCCCCAGCGTGGTGGAGGCCGTCCGCCGGGACGGACGGGACCACGAGATCATGGTGGTCGACAACGGCAGCCGGGACGACAGCGTCGCCTTCCTGAAGGCCCGTTACCCGCAGGTCAAGGTGGTGGAGATGGGGACCAACCGGCGGTTCACCGGCGGCAACAACGCCGGGGTGCGGGCCGCCACCGGGGAAGTGGTGGTGCTGCTCAACAACGACATGGAGGTCGATCCGCACTTTCTGCGCCCTCTGCTGGACGGCTTCGGGGACGAGAAGGTCTTTGCGGTGACCTCCCAGGTCTTCTTTCAGGACAAGTCCCGGCGCCGGGAAGAGACCGGCGCCACCAGGTCCCGTTGGCTTCGGGGCTTCCCCGAGCCCTACCACGACGAAATCCCGCCCGGACAGGCCGGTGCCTGTCTGCCCGTCTTTTGGGCGGGAGGGGGCTCCAGCGCCTTCGACCGCCGAAAGTTCCTGGCGCTGGGCGGATTGGACACGCTCTACGACCCCTTTTACCTGGAGGATCTGGATCTTTCCTACCAGGCCTGGAAGCGGGGCTGGAAGAGCCTGCTGGCCGTCGACAGCCTGGTGGTCCACAAGCATCGGGGCACCAACCGGGGCAAGTTCGGCGACAACTTCGTTGACAACACCATTCGCAAGAATCAGTATCTGTTCGTCTGGAAGAGCATCACCGACGCACGATGGATCCTGCAGCACTTCCTCTTCCTGCCGCTTACCCAGGCCCGTTTCATGGCCCAGACCAACGTTCGCTTCGAGCTGCGGGCTTTCTTCAAGGCCTTGCTCCAGTTTCCGGAAGCGCTCTGCAAGCGCTTCCGCCACCGCCCCTGGTACCGCCGCAGCGACGCTTCCATCTTCGCAGATACGTCGGGGGGGGAAAGGCAACGATGACCAGGGAAGAGCGCATGCAACTGGCCCACACCCCGCCGGCCTGGATGTATGAGTTCGACCTGGGTGAGGGAATCGTCACCCCCCTGCTGAACCCGGAGCTTCGCCAGGTACACCGCACCCGCCAGGACATGATCCTGCCGGCCCTGGAGCGATGCTTTCCTGGAGGTCTGCGCGGACTGGACTGCCTGGACGTGGCCTGCAACGAGGGCTATTTCAGCTTCCTGCTCCACGGTCAGGGGGCCCGGGTAAGGGGCATCGACGTGCGGCCCCTCAATATCGAGCGGGCCCGTGCCGTTCAACGCATTCAGGGACAGGACCCCGGCCGGCTCACCTTTGGCGTCGAGGACTTCCTGGCCAACCAGGACCCCCCCGACCGCTACGACCTGACCCTGTTTCTGGGACTGCTCTACCACCTCGAGAATCCCATGGGCGCCCTGCGGATCCTGCATCGCATCACCCGCCGGATGTGCGTGGTCGAGACCCAACTGACCCGCCAGCAGGCCCCCGTGGTGAGCGGCTGGGGCCAGGCGGACAAGTTCCTGGAGCTGCCGGCGGCCCTGGCCATCTACCGGGAGCCGGACGTGGAGGAGAACCGGCTGGCGGCCCACCGGGGCTTGAGCTTCATTCCCAATGCCGCCGCGGTGCGGGAGATGCTGGGGGCGGCCGGATTCTCCAGGGTGGAGGCGCTGGCGCCGCCGGCGGACGCCAACCCTCAGTTCCTCAGCCAGGATCGAGCCGTCTTCCTGGCATTCAAGTGAAAGCGGGGCGATCGCCCGCAGCTCGACCTTATAATGGTTTGCCCATGGATCCCCTGAACATCCTGGTGCTGACCGCCTATCCCCCGGGCCTGGGCCTGCACGGCGGCGCCCTGCGCATGTATTACAATGTCAAGTTCCTGGCCTCCAGACATCGGGTCACGCTGATCTCCTTTATCGAGCACGACGGCGAGAGAGAGCTTCTCGAGGGACTGGAGCCGCTGGGCGTGGAAACCCGGGCGGTTCGGCGCTGGCCGGTTCCGGCCCGGCACCTGTGGATGCCCAGACCGGACGAGCACTACGAGTTCGCCGGCGCCGAAATGGCCGACGAGATTCGGCAGGTGCTCGCCGGCCGTCGCTTCGACGTCATCCAGGCCGAGTATCTCCAGATGGCTCAGCATGTTCCCCGGGATACCGTTCGGCGCACCGTTCTGACCCTTCACGAGGTGCAGTACGCCAATGCGGCCCAGGCTTTCGAGAGGGCCGGCAGTCCCTGGACCGGGGCTTGGAGGTGGTACGACTGGATGGTGCAGCTCAACTACGAGGTCCGGTCCTGCGACCGCTTCGACGCGGTGGTCTGCATGACCGGCGAGGACGCCCGCCTGCTGGCGCGGTTCATCTCCCCGTCCAGGCTGCGGACCATTCCCATCGGGGTCGACAGCGGGTTCTTCCGGGCCGGGCCGGGTGCCGGCGGCGCGCCCCCGGGGAAGAAGCTGCTCTTCGTGGGCAACTACCGCCATACCCCCAACCGGGAGTCGGTGCACTACATGGCCGACCGGGTCCTGCCCGGGGTGCGGCGCCAGGTTCCGGAGGCCGAGTTCCAGGTGGTGGGCGGGAACACCGAGATGCTGGACTGGGAGAGACTGGACCGCCATCCCGGAGTTTCTCTGCGAGGCTATGTTGAGGATCTCCGCCCCCTGTACCGGGAATGCGCCGTTTTCGCCGCCCCCATCCTCTCCGGAAACGGCATGCGGGTGAAGTTGCTGGAGGCGCTCTCCATGGGCATGGCCGTGATCACCACGCCGCTGGGAGCCCAGGGGTTCCAGGTTCGGCACGGCCGGGAACTCCTGATTGCCGATTCTCCCGAGGCCTTCGCCGACGCCGCCGTCGAGTTGCTGCAGGACAGCCGGCGCCGGGCCGAGCTGGGCGCCAGGGCACGCGAACTGATCCGCAAGCACTACGACTGGAGCGTCATCGGCCGGGAGTTCCTGGACGTGGTCGAGGCCGGTCATGCCTGACAAGGTCCTGCTGGTCTGCTCCTCCACCGCCGAGAATATCCAGAAGGCCCGGGAGATCCTTCGTCTCCGCACCCTCTTCGACGAGCCCGAGTTTCACCTGCTGTGCAGCCCGTCCGATCTTCCCTACCTGCAGCAGGAGCCGCCCGCCGGCCGGGTCTGGGTCTTTCCCCACCGGCGCGACCTCCGCAACGGGTTCAGACTGTGGCGCCGGGTCCGCCGACAGCGTTACCGGGCGGTTGCGGTCCTGTGGTGCGGCGAGGAGGGACGCCTGCGCCCCAAGCTCTTTGCCCTGGCCTGCGGCGGCAACCGCATCCTGGCATTCGACGAGCGTCTGGATTGTCGCCCTCTCGATACCTCCCTGCTGGTTGGGCTGCTGGCGGAACGGGTCCGCCGCCGCCATTGGAACGCCGGGCCGGCGGGACGGTCGCTGCCGGCGCCCCTGGCATGGGTGGCGAGGTTGGTAGCGCGAGCACTGCTGATTCCGGCCCGCTTCCTGGTCCTGGTGACCGCGGTGTTGGCGCTCTACGCCCGGCGCAGACCTCGCGGGGAACGCTGATGAGGAATCCGTCAAGAGGTCACCTGCAGAAACGTCGTCGACGGGACCGCCATGGTCATCCACCTCACCCGGTGGGAGAGACGGCTTTTTGTGCAAGAGGCAATTGGAAGAGTTGGGGACGTTGTTGAATTAGTGGAATTACTTCAATCGGCGGTTCCTGTGTCCTCCC